>JAGRDI010000043.1:0-2055 GCA_020432765.1 Anaerolineales bacterium
CCTTTTTGAGCAGGCTTATCCTCAGGAATTTCACCCGGTTTATAGTCTGGCAAGCCCATAGCAGGGAAGATTGCCAATAATGCAATCACTGCCAAAATCAAGAATGAAGCTTTGAGTGCACGTAATCGGGCATTCTTGTTAATACGAACCGCCCAGATGCTTCTATATCTGCGCTTTCTTTACTCATTTTGCCTCCCGTCTAATAATACGCAAAGGATTTGTAGTAACCTCTTTAGCGATTACTACAAATCTGTATTATTTGCAATTATGTAAACTTGCAATCAAAACTTTATTGGGTCTTGATCATTATGGTATTCGATTGGCGACGACAGCACCCTGCCCACCAGCCGTGCGCATTTCGAGTATACTGCCATTAATTTGGAAGGTTGCTACAGACGGTAGAATAGCTAAAAACTGAGCTTCCTGTTCCATAATGCCCTCTGGCACATCACAGATGCGTTGTGAACTACCGGGAGGGCTAATTGTAATATTGCTGCCATTCACTTGATAGGAAGCGAAATAATTGTTACAACTTGCACTGCCAGTTAGCTGACCGTCCGCGCTAAAAACCATGGTCATATGCGTATTTTGCAGCAGTGTAACAAGACCACCTTGCCCATTGTTGAAATTAACAACATCCCAGCGCGTTCCAGCCAAAGGATCAGGCGTGGCGCCGGTGACATTGACAGTGACTTGACGAATAACAGTAGAACCATCGCGCAGCAGCACACGCATCTCATATGTTGTGGTGCTGGTCGGGCAAACTTGTTCACTGCCCTGACCGGTACGCGGGAAGCGGTCGAAACGCTCGCCTTGCGGATAGACCCATACGGCCTGAATATTTTCCACAGACCAGCGCAGCGTTGTACATTGGCCTTGTTGAATTGACGTTTGATCGGCCGTGAACGAAATTTGTGGTGTGGGTGTTGCTGTGGGTGCGGGTATGGGCGTGGGCGTTGGTGCGGCCGTTGGCACAATAATGATTGGCGGTGCGACCTCAATCACCGGGACATCAGAAGCGTTGATGGCGATCACAAAATCTGCCGACACCCAACCGATGCCATCTTGTGCTGAGGGGACAGCCGCTGCCCACCAGCGATTGTCAGCACTACGGCCAACGATTTCACCTTCATCACCATTTTGGGCCAGCCCAATGATGGGGAAGTTAACGCCTGGACCGGAGCGAACATTGACCCCTTGGGGTGCGCCCGTTATGCGGCCAGTCGGAACAGCTGGTTCTGGTTCTGGCAAGTCAACCATCAGTTTGCGGGTCATAACGACGGCCAATTGGTCCTCAGCGGTGCGCATTTGCAGCATATCACCTTGAAGGCTGTATGTGACCGCACTTTCCAGAGCTGCTAAATATTCAGCTTCTTGTTCCATCACACCGGGCGGTTCCGAGCAAAAACGCATACTTGAGCCAATTGTACCAATTTCAATGGACCCATCACTAGCGGTAAAGGTAGTGAAGTATTGGTTGCAGCCAGCATTACCGGTCAGGTCGCCTTCAACGCCAAAGTTGGCTGAAATTTCTGTGCCTAGCACGAGGCTGACCACGGCGTCACGGCCGTTATTATAATTGACAACTTCCCATGCTGTATCGGCTAGATCGCTCGAGTTGACAATGAACGTGGCCAAAATCTGCTCGCCATTTAACAAAGCCAAGTCGTATTCAGTCATCGCAAAGTTAGTCGTGTCAGCCAGTGCAGTCATGAATGCTGTCGCCTGCGCCATCACCGGTTCCTCGCAGGCCATCATGGTAGAAGCTGCTGGTTGTTCGATGGTAAGGTTACTGCCGTCTTGAACATAGGTAGTGCTAAACTGGTTGCAGCCATCTGAACCGGATACAGTCCCATCTGTAGCGAATTGTAGGAATGGGCTTGTGCCTGAAATGCGCAGTTCATCGTTTAAGGTGCCCAGCACCCAATTTGTGCCCGCCAGATCTCCACCGGCTTCCGGCGTTTCGCCTGTGGCTGTATCGCCTGTGTCAGCTTCAAAGGTTGCCAAGACTTCTTCACCATTGCTCAGGCTTAATTGATTGTCGGCGGCGGTGAA
>JAGRDI010000043.1:2109-16924 GCA_020432765.1 Anaerolineales bacterium
GGTTCCTCACAGGCCATCAACGTTGAAATTCCGGTAGATTGTTCAATTGTGAGGTTTGTGCCATCCTGAGCGTAACTGGTACTGAAGCGGTTACAGCCATCGGTACCGGAGACGGTGCCGTCAGTTCCAAATTGGAGGGTAACGGCCGTTTCTGTCAGAGCCGGTGCGCCATTTAAGGTGGTAAGTATCCAATTTGTGCCGGCCAGATCGGTGTCGGGTTCCGGTTCGACTTCAGCCGCATCACCTGTGCCGGCCACAAAGGTCGCCAGGACTTGCTCGCCGTTGCTCAGGCTCAATTGATTGCCGGCGGCGGTGAAGTTGGTTGTATCTGTCAGTGCTGTCATGTAAGCGGCTGCCTGGTTCATGACGGCTTCTTCACACGCCATCATGGTAGAGGCAGCGGGTTGGTTGATGGTCAGATTAGCACCATCTTGTGTATAGGTAGTGTTGTACTGGTTACAGCCGTCGGTACCATAGACGCTGCCATCGGTACCAAACTGGAGGGTAACGGCCGTTTCCGCCTGAGGCAGTTTGCCATTTAATGAACTCAACACCCAGCTTGTCCCGGCCAGATCGATGCTGGCTTCTTCTTGGGGCGGCGCTGGAGCTTGTTGACAGGCTGCCAACAAAAACAAAGTGATAAGAGGTAAAACGATTCTTGTGATGACTTTCATGGTTAGAAATCTCCTAAATTCTTTTGTTGTGAGGCGATATTTTTTCTAAGGTAAATCTTCATAATACAACTAACGACATCAAGGCATATAAAGACAGGCCGCCAATGTAAAGAACTCCGGCAAAGCCTGGTTCCCCCTTTCGATTTGCTTCTGGGATCAGCCCCTGAATAACAGTAGTAATCAAAAAGCCGGAAGCTAGCCCAATTAAGGTGAACCGCAGCGCCATCGATTGGTTGCGCAGCACGAGATAGCCCAGTATGGCACCGCCTAAAACAGCCCAAAAACAAGCTAAACTTAATAACCGTCGATTTTTCTGAGAAACGCCTTGCCGCTTAGCAGTGGCTGTTGTAATAAACGTAAGTGGGGCGGTGCTAATCGCCAGACCTAATGCCAGTAGAAAACCGGTAGCTACTGTTAAGGTGGAACCAATGCCGATCACCACACCATCAATTATCAAGTCTATCAAAATACCAATGTAAAGACCAACCGAGATATAAGCATCTTCAGCGGATGTCCTGGTTGCCAATATACGTGCCGAGAAATAGTCCAGAGCAATATACAAAACGCCTCCCATAAAAAATGCCACGACAACCGAAACATAATTACCATCTCGAATGGCAGGTGGCATGAGGCTGAACGCTACCAGTGCCGTGATAATTCCTGAGGCAAATTGTAATGCCGCGCTAATTACTTCCTGTGAGACATAGAACCGTTCGGCGGCTGGCGCTCCAAGGTAAGTTAAAAGCGAAGCAAACACAGCGATGCTAAACACTAATAAGAATTCATCCATGAGCACCTAGGTATTTGAGGTGTGTGTATTTCAGTGAACCAGCTATTGACGCCTATAATTTGGCTAACTCTTCGAGATAGACGATTGCCGTTTCAATGCCCCGCTGAAACATCTCAATACCAAATCGTTCATTGGGCGAGTGCAAACCATCGTCATCTAAGCCATAACCCATCATAACGACTGGAATATTCATCAAGTCAGCGATTTCGGCAACCACTGGGATACTGCCACCGCCGCGTGTAAAGAGCGGTGTCGCACCCCATGCTTTTTCATAGGCGCGGGCGGCGGCTTGCATTTCTGGAATGTCAAAAGAGAAGAGTGCCGCTTTACCGGTTGTTATTAAACGCACATCAACCGTCACCGTAGGTGGTGTGATTGACTCAATATAGCTTTTAATGAGGTCATATATTTTATGTGGGTCTTGGTTGCCTACTAGCCGCGAACTAATTTTGGCGCCTGCTTTGGCCGGTACAATTGTTTTAGGTCCTGGCCCACTCCAGCCGCTCCATAACCCGTTGATATCCAAAGTAGGTCGAGCAGCAATGCGTTCGCGGATAGTGTAATTGGTGTCACCCCACACAGCAGGAACGCCTGTAGATTGTTTGTACTGCGCTGCGGATAGATTTGTTTTAGCGATCATAGTCCGTTCTTCGTCGGTCAATGGCACCACATCGTCATAAAAACCAGGCACAGCAATGGTATTGTCTGGGTTGTAGAGCTTGCCAAGTATTTCCACGAGGGCTAAGGCTGGATTATGCACTGCCCCACCCCATAAACCACTGTGTAAATCATCGGATGGTCCTTGCACTTCGACTTCAAGATAGGTCATGCCGCGCAGACTGTGCAGAATAGATGGCTCTTCGATAGTACGCATAGAAGTGTCGCTGATAATACAGACATCAGACTTGAGCAAATCTAAATGTGCCTTGATAAAAGGGACTAAATTAGGAGAGGCGACTTCTTCTTCGCCTTCGATGAAGAACTTGACGTTGACTGGTGCGCTGCCAGTAGTTTTTAGGTAAGACTCCAGAGCTTTTATATGAATGAATAACTGCCCTTTGTCGTCGGTTGCACCGCGAGCGTAAATCTTGCCGTTTTTGACGGTTGGCTCAAAGGGAGGCGTGTGCCAACCGTCGTCCATTTCTGCTGGCACCACATCATAGTGACCATAAACCAGAACAGTGGGCTTGTCCTGCCCAGCACCCAGCCACTCACCATAAGCCACAGGATAACCGGCTGTAGGCATAACTTGCGCGTTTTGCAAACCCAGATCGTGCATATGGGTTACCAGCCATTCAGCGGCACGCTGCATGTCGGCAGCGTGGGCGGGATTTGTACTCACGCTGGGGATATGCAGAAAATCGTACAGCTCATGTTGAAATCTTTCTGCCTGGCTGCGTGAATAGTGTCGCGCAGCATCATTTTTTTGAGACATAAAAACGTATCCTTTAAAATTGTGATTATACCCAAAATTTATCAATGTGAATTTATACTTAACACTTTTTGAAAAGTCAATTATTGATTGACATAAACAATCAGTTTTGTGGCGATAAACTCGAATTGTGATAGAATGTAGAACTTTCGTTCTGTGAAAAAATGTTTAGTAACTGGGCACTGGCGCTTTTATTTTACCAGAGGAGACATGTCAGGTTATGTGACCAATTTGTTCACACTCACCTCGTGGTAGAAACTTGACATGTCTGGAATTCGCCAGACTCCAGTTAGAAAGTAACTTGTTATAGAAGAAAAAACAACCTGTGGAGTAGGGAAAAGATGCCTGAATTTAAGCTTGTATCCGATTTCAAACCGATGGGCGATCAGCCCCAAGCCATAGACAAGTTAATTGCCGGCTTAGAACGCGGCGAACAGTATCAAACCTTGTTAGGAGCGACTGGTACAGGTAAAACCTTCACCATTGCCAATGTGATTCAACAAACACAACGCGCCACGCTCGTGTTAGCACACAATAAAACTCTGGCCGCGCAGCTATACGCCGAATTCCGTGATTTCTTCCCCAATAATGCCGTTTCTTATTTCGTTAGCTATTATGATTATTATCAGCCTGAAGCCTATGTGCCGCGCCATGATCTCTTCATAGAAAAAGAAACTCAAATTAACGAGGAGATTGATCGTTTGCGCTTACAGGCAACTGCAAATTTACTCAGTCGTAACGATGTGATTATTGTTGCGTCTGTGTCTAGTATTTATGGTATCAGCAGTCCTGAAGCGTGGGGACAGGTTTCTTTAGAGATTAAACGGGGCAGTCAATATCGCCGTGACTCTATTTTGTTACGTTTGGTTGATATTCAATATGATCGTAATGATATTGAACTGCGGCGTGGCGTTTTTCGGGTACGTGGCGATACATTACAAATCTTCCCGGCCTATGCTGAAACGGCGTTCACAATCGAATTTTGGGGTGATGAGGTTGATCGCATAACTGAGATTGACCCGTTAACGGGCGAAATTTTGTTGGAACATGCACGTATAGAAATTTTCCCAGCTAAACAATTCGTGACCCAAGATGATAAAATGGCTGCGGCGATCAATGATATTGAAATGGAACTGAATGAACGCATCGCTTATTTTAAAAAGAATAATATGCTTCTGGAGGCGCAGCGCATCGAACAACGTACGCTGTATGACCTCGAAATGCTGCGTGAAGTCGGTTATTGTTCGGGGATCGAAAATTACAGTCGCCCAATGGATCAGCGCCAACCTGGATCGCGACCCTGGACATTGCTTGATTATTTTCCTGCTAATTATTTGTTGGTGATTGACGAAAGCCACATGACCATTCCGCAGGTACGCGGTATGTATGCTGGCGACCGCAGCCGTAAACAGACGTTGGTTGATTATGGGTTTCGTTTGCCGAGTGCGATGGATAATCGGCCGTTAAACTTTGATGAATTTGAAACATTGGTGAGTCAGGCTGTTTTCACCAGTGCAACACCAGGACCATTTGAGCTGGAACAGTCGGCTGCTATCGTACGGCAGGAAATTCGGCCTACGGGCGTGCTTGATCCTGAAGTGGAGGTGCGGCCAGTGCGGGGGCAGGTGGATGATTTGTTGGGTGAGATTAACAAGCGCACAGCCATAAGACAGCGTGTTCTGGTTACAACTTTGACCAAGCGTATGTCTGAGGATTTGAGCGATTATCTGCTGGAAATGGGTGTCAAGGTACATTATTTGCATTCGGAAGTACACACGATTGAGCGTACTGAAATTTTACGTGATTTGCGTTTGGGTGTTTATGATGTGATTGTGGGTATCAATTTATTGCGTGAAGGTCTCGATTTGCCTGAAGTTTCTTTGGTAGCGATTCTTGATGCCGATAAGGAAGGTTTTTTGCGTTCGGAGACTTCTTTAACGCAGACGATTGGACGTGCGGCACGGCATATTGACGGCAAAGTGATTATGTATGCTGATAAAATCACGCGTTCTATGCGTGCTGCACTGGATACAACCAATGCACGCCGTGCGCGTCAACTCGCTTATAATCAAGCGCATGGTATCGAACCCCGCAGTATTATGAAAGCGGTGCATGATATCACTGAAGATATTTTGGAAGAGCAGATGGTTTTGGCAGAGGGGCAGGGGACTTATACGACCTTAGCTGATTTACCTAAAGCAGAATTGGCTAAGATGGTTACTGAATTAGAGAAACAGATGAAGAAGGCGGCACAAGCGCTCGAGTTTGAAAAAGCGGCTATTTTGCGTGATCAGGTGGTTGAAATGCGCGGTATTATGGCACTTAAAAAGGCTGATAAAGGCGAGGACATACCTGAATGGGAGCGCATGCGTTTGTTAGAGGAGGCTGGTATTGCTTATGAAGTTGAGTAAAAACTGGCAGATTAATTCTTAATGCTTGAACAATTCGTTCGACGCCTTGTTATGAGCCTGTTATAATGCTCGATTTGTGGGCAGCAACGGCCGTTGCTGCCCACATACTAAATTTCTTGAATGATGACAAAGGTATCAACATGAATCTTCAGCCACTGGCTCCATATCTAAGTATTATCGAAATTATTCTAGCAGTTGTTTTAACCATCCTCGTATTAGTGCAAACCAAAGGCTCTGATTTGGGCGGTTTCTTTGGTGGCGGTGGTGATGCAAGCGGCAGCTTTCGTACGCGCCGAGGCGTCGAGGCGACCATGCATCGCTTGACCATCCTTGTTTCAGTATTGTTTTTTGCTAATACCATTTTAGCTTTCTTGGCTTGGGGACAAACAGCTTAGGTTTTGTGTTTTCTTCCTGATTTGCTGAAGTCAGGGACCTTTATTTTATGAAGCCCAACATCCGTTGGCAAATTCTTTTTGCATTTCTCGGGTTTGTCCTGGTTGTTTCCCTTTTATCCATCCAGGTACAAAGCGCCGGGCTGTGTACCGTGCGTGTACCGGCAGCAGGTGGGGTGTTTAGCGAGGGAATCGTAGGCGCACCCCAATACTTGAATCCGCTCCTTAGTGATCCCAATCCGGTTGACCGCGAATTGAGCAGCCTCATCTTTGATGGTTTGACCCGTTATGCAGATGGTGTCTTTGTGCCTGCATTGGCACAATCATGGGAGGTGAGCGAGGACGGCCGTTTCATTACCTTCACCCTGCGTGATGACATCACCTGGCAAGATGGTGAACCTGTCACCAGTCAAGATGTCGCCGCAACCTATGCACTGTTACAAGACCCTGCGTTTCCCGGCGATGCTGGTTTGCAGCGTTTTTGGGAAACCGTAAAGATTCATCCCATCTCTGATACGGTTATCGAATTTGAATTAGTTGAGCCGTATGCGCCATTTTTGGAGTCAGTGTCGCGTGGTATTATGCCTGCGCATCTATTGGAGGGAGTCACGGCCGCAGATTTGACAACAATGCAGTTTAATCGTGAACCAATCGGTACAGGTCCTTTTATTGTGGAAGCAGGCCAGGATTGGGATCGTGATCGCAGTTTACTATTGACGCCAAGTCCAGATTTTTGGCCGCAAGGCACACAAATTACGAATCTGGAATATCAATTTTTTGCTGACGAAACGGCCGTACTCCAAGCATATGCAGATGGTGAAATCCAAGCAATCAACCATATTTCGCCATCCATGCTGCCCCAAGCGATCCAAAACAGCGATATTCGTTTGTTTACGAATACAGCACCACGCTACACTTCCTTGTTATTTAACTTGACGGATGCTGGCGGAACGGCCGTTCGCATGACAGATGTACGTAAAGCGCTGGCTTATGCTTTAGACCAACAACAACTTGTTGATACTGTGCTTAATGGTCAGGGCATTTTGCATAACGGCCCTTATTTGCCCTCATCTTGGGCATATAGTCCTGATTTACACACACCATACAGCTACGCACCCGTGACTGCGTCAGAAACCTTGACAAACAGTGGTTGGATTATAGATGTTGGTCAGACCACACGAACACGAGAAGGCGAAGCATTAAATCTACGTTTGTTGACCTGGGATAATCCAACAAATCGTAATCTAGCGAATGCCATTACGACTCAATGGGAAGCTGTCGGAGCCACAGTTGAATTGACTTTGATGGCTGATTGGACAGAATTTCAACAGGCATTGGCTGCACGTACTTTTGATGTAGCCCTGGTTGATGTTTTCCCGCCCGGTGATCCAGACCTTTACGACTTTTGGAGCCAGGAAGCCATTATTCGTGGTCAAAATTATGCTGGTTGGAACCGGCGGCGGGCCAGTGAAGCATTGGAGGACGGCCGTAAACTATGGCCAGAAGCAGAACGCAAACCTTTTTACGACACCTTCCAGCGTCTCTACAATGATGATTTGCCGGAACTTTCGTTGTATCAACACGTAAATAGTTATGGTATCAGCGAAACGGTCCACGAGGTTGAGATTGGGCGTATAGATGAACCACGCGATCGATACTTGACTTTGGAAAACTGGTACATGCTTTTTCGTGATGTGACAGTGGCTTGTCCCGAGGGTGAGACTTAGTTTGCAGTAGGGACAGGCTGCGTGCAAAGATATATCGCCAAAGATGCATTCACAAATAAATTTTGAATCCGGGAACGCATCCGCAAGGTTTGCCCGTTTACAAAAGCCCAAAGTTAATAACGGGCAAACCCTAAGAACGCCCCGCGATGTTGGATTTTATCTGGTATAATTAAAGTATAAATTTTGGAACTAAAATTACGAGATAGGAAGAAGCAAGGAAAAACCTAAAACTCGTAAAAGCAAATAGAACGCTATGAATTTGCGTGAAGTTGGAGAAATATCATGATTGGTGGTTTAGGTTGGCCGGAGTTAATTCTGATTTTAGTTATTGTTATGCTGGTTTTTGGTGTCGGCCGTATCAGCAAAATCGGCAGCGAATTGGGCAAAGGTATCACTGCTTTTCGTGAAGGTTTACAAGAGGATGGAAAAGGCGACGAAGCCGAAGTAGAAGAACAAAGCGAAGAAAATTCTTGATTTACAAAGATTTTATTGTCCAGGTAAAATGCACAGGGTTTTCGAAATAAGTTATGTGGATATGTGCATTTTCTTGAGGAATCGACAATATTCTTATTGATTTTAATGCCTAAAAATTATTGTCGATTACCAAACACTTTTCGTGAGATTTAAATGGATAGTTTTTTTGGTATTGGTTTGCCTGAACTTATACTGATACTGATCATTGCTGGTATTGTGATGGGACCAGAGCGAATTGGGCAAACAGCGCGCTGGTTGGGAAAAACAACAGCCCAAATGCGTGCCATTTCGCAGGGTTTTATACGCCAATTTAACGCTGAAATTGGTGCGGCCGATGAGTCGGGTGAACTAAAAAATGCCTGGCAAGATGTACAAGATTTACGTCAACAGTTGGATGCATTAAAAAGTGAGTTTACGACAGTTGCCAAGAAAACAATGCATGAAACCAAGCAAGCTGTGGATGAATCCAAACAGGTCTTCGATGATACGCGTAAAGAATTTGAAAATACAATTATGCCACCGGGAATGAACGGCCGTAAAAGTACAAAAAACCGTCAAGAAAGCCAGACCAAAAATACCAAACAACCCTCTGTCACAAATGATCCCCCCCTCCCATTAACCTTGCCAAAACGAATTGAAATCGCCGATGACCCGGATTAGTTAGCCCATGGAAGAAGCTTCAGAAGTTGGTTCCAACCAATCGATATTAGAGCATCTCAATGATTTGCGCGTGCGCCTGACATGGGCGGCTGTGGCGTTAATTGTCGCAACTGTAATTAGCTTCATTTTTGCTGAACAAATCCTCAATTTTTTGATGCGGCCGTATAATGCCAGTGTTATTGGTGGCGCAACCTTACAAACGCTGCGTCCAACAGAGGGCATTGAGACCTTCTTCAAGGTCGCATTGTTGTCCGGTGCGATTATTGCAATGCCGATCATTCTGTATCAATTTTGGCTGTTTATTTCCCCCGGCCTTACAGATCAAGAAAAAAAATACGTTTACATTTTTATTCCCAGCGCATTGGTTTTATTTCTGCTCGGTATTGCGTTTGCCTGGTTTATTTTAGCGCCCGCCGCGATATTTTTTCTGGCCAACTTCATGACAAATATTTTCAAAACGGATTGGACTGGACAGGAATATATCAGCTTCGTAACACGTATGTTGTTTTGGATGGGCGTGGCTTTTGAACTGCCGATTGTGGTCTATTTTGTTGCGCGTGTAGGTATCATCACAGCAGAATGGCTGCGGTCTCAATGGCGTTTTGCCATTGTAGGAGTTGCTGTCTTGGCTGCTATGATCACCCCCTCGATCGACCCTGTAACGATGTTGTTGACGATGGCTCCCCTCCTTGTTCTTTATCTGCTCAGCATTGTTTTGGCTAAAGTTGGCCAACGCCAATATGAACACTCTATTGCAATCTAGGGACAGACAAACAAGTAAAAATGGATTGCTCGCAGCATGTCTCCTGACCGTCCGCGTTTATCAGCCACCCATTTTTGACATTGGTTTTGCCAGCCAATAAGCTGCCACACCACCACCGATAAAGCCAAATAAATGCATCTGCCACGAAATGCCTATTTCCCCAGGAATTATGCCAAAAATTAAACCACCATATAAAACAGCTACAATTAACGACCATGCAACCGCGTTCCAACTGCGTTCAAAATAGCCGCGCATTAACAAATAACCAAAATAGCCAAAGACAAGCCCACTCGCGCCTAAATGCACAGAGTTGGTGGGGCCAATCAGCCAGGTTCCCAAGCCGCCCACGACAACCACGATCAGGGTGACTAATACAAAAGTGCGCAGGTTGCGCAGCAAAACAAACCAGCCCAATACGATGAAAGTGACCGTGTTGGCGGCTACATGACCAAAACCCGCATGTAGTACAGGAGCTAACAAAATTCCCCGCAAACCAACTAATGTCCGTGGTCTGATACCTAGAGCATCTAATTGCCCGCCCAAAACCCAGTCAACTGCTTCTAATAACCAGATAAAAAGCACAAAGCCACCTAGAATTATAATTTGGGTTTTGAAGGTACGGCCGATTTTATTCTGGTGCTCATCTGTCGGTATCATAGTGTTCCTCAATACTCGTTTATTATTGTCATCTTAACCCTTCCAGCCAGCGCTTGCCAGCCATAAGTGGATAAGGTACTGTCTACGTAATACGCACTACGAAATAAATTACTAGATGTTGCGTTTTAATACCTTATCAGTGAGATTCCCTACGGCCGCGCTCAAGACATGCTTGCATGGTGGGCAGAATCTTTTCTGATTTATCCAGGTTAGGTGATTACAAAAACGAATATTTAATTTCTCAATGGATGTTTTTGGGAATATCCAAGGAAGGCCACATGGAGTCTGACATTTCGTTGCCTGTACAAGGCCAATCTAAAACAGATGTATTAGCACGCATGCAAGCTTGGCGGCAAGATGATCTCGACTGGCGTGACGGCCGTGTCTTTTCGCTCGTCTTTCATGCGGACTCCGAAGCAGGAGATTTGCTCAAAGAAGCGTACAACATGTTCTTTTCGGAGAATGGGCTGAATCCTACTGCTTTTCCGAGTTTGCGCCGTTTTGAGACTGAAGTGATTGCTATGAGTGCCAGTTTGTTGGGCAGCAGCGGGAGCGTGGTTGGTAATATGACTTCCGGCGGCACAGAAAGTATTTTGATGGCTATGTTGACTGCACGCGAATGGGCCCGGGTTAACCGCCCTGAGATCAAAGTGCCAGAGGTGATTTTGCCTATTAGCGGCCATCCCGCATTTGAAAAAGCAGCGCATTATTTTGATATGAAAATTGTACATACACCCGTGGATGTGAACATGTTGGCGGATGTTACGGCCGTACAAGAAGCCGTCAACAAGAACACAATCATGCTGGTCGGTTCCGCGCCCTCCTACCCGCATGGTGTTGTTGATCCAATTACAGCTTTAGCACATATAGCTCAAGCGCATGCCTTGCTGTTCCATGTTGATGCCTGTGTAGGCGGATTTATGCTGCCCTTTGTGCGTAAAGCAGGGTATCCAATCCCCGCGTTTGATTTTAGCGTGCCCGGTGTGACATCAATGTCGGCCGACCTGCATAAATATGGCTATGCAGCCAAGGGTGCTTCGGTGGTATTGTACTGCGATAATGCATTACGCCGTCACCAACTGTTTGCTTACATTGATTGGCCTGGTGGCATTTATGCGTCGCCAACAATGGCCGGCACGCGGCCCGGTGGCGCAATTGCAGCCGCCTGGGCGATTATGAATTATTTGGGAGAAGAGGGTTATGTGGAAATGGCTAAAAAGGTGATGAATACGGCCGTTCGCCTCAAAATCGCGATTGATAACATCAAAGGACTGTTTGTTTGGGGCAATCCACCAGCTAGTTTGATGTCGATTGGTTCTCATGACGTTGATATTTATGAAGTCGGCGATGAGATGGGACAACGGGGCTGGCAGCTAGATCGCCAACAATTTCCGCCCAGTTTGCATTTAACCATCAATCATTTACATACGACAAATGCCGATGCCTTTATCATGGATTTAGCTGATTCAGTACAAACCGCACGTAAACTCAATGCACGCAAGCTGGGTAATCGGGTGACACTTGCGGCTGCACGTGCCGCCACAAAAGCGCTGCCGGATAGTTGGGTCAGCAGTTTGACAGCGCGTGCATCCTCACTATTCGGTGGTGATGCAGGGCTGTTGCAGCGTTCAGCGGCCATGTATGGTATGTTGGGCACACTGCCTAACCGGGGTGATTTGCGCGAAATTGTGCTGGATATAGTGGAGCAATTTACAATGCCCCAAGAGGAAAAAACGGATCAAAAACGCGGATGAACTCATCCGCGTTTTTGTCTGTGTATGTTTGCCAGATTTTATTCTTCTTCATCTTGTTTTGGTTCAGGTTCTAGCACCGGTGCAGCTTTCCTCGGAGGAATTTTGACGTGCATTTGGCGACGGCCGTCAGCGACTGAAATAACCGTTTTTACATCAATATCTCTGGGCAGCAGATCAAAATCCTGTAAGGTCCAGATAGTTGTAATGCGGTCGCTCAGATTTGGCCATTGATCTTTGGCCCAAACATAACGCCGCCGACTGAACTGCCAGATGGGTTCAGGCTGAATTTGTGGTTTATAGGCAGAATACTCTTCCCAAATTTCATCGTGATCCGTGAGTGGGAACAGAATATCGAGCATTGCTTTCTGTACAACGGAAGCATCACGGCCATGTTCTTCGTCCACCCAGTTGATATGGTAATTGTTAATAAATGTAAAAATGCCAAAGTGAGAGTAATCTTCTATTCGCCGCAAAATTTGGTCACGTTGTTTATATGCTTCCTGGTAAGTCGCTTCTAGCTCGATACTTGGTTCTTCTGTGCGTTCATGATGGTCGTCATGTTCAGCAAACAAATGATGATCAACGTTATAGAGGTAACAAACCAACTGAATGATTCGTTCTGGTCCGACATTAAATTTAGCAAAGGCGCCAGCGGTGATTAAATCCTCGACAGCATCAGCGATGCCATGTTGGCGAGCTTGATCGTGAGCACGAATTACGCCCTGGTCAAAGGTGGGTGAAGCTGCGCCGGGCAGTGGTTCTGGAATTGATACCTTCTTTTCCTGCCGCTTGAAGCCACCATTGGCATAATAAATTTGGAATAATGTAATTGCACCGCCGAATAGGATAATTGCCGGCAGCGCATCGGTCTTCTGGGTGATCAAGACGGCCATCATGAAATACGCAGCAATCATACCGCGTAATCCGGCAAATCTGAGTGATTTGGCTTCGGATGAACCGGGTTCAATACCACGATCATGCAGTACCTCTGAACGCACAAAATAGACGGTTGTGCTGGTAATGGCAAAAGCACTGACAAAGCCAAATGCATAATAGGCCTCGACGACGACAACCTCACGAATAATGGGGATCAACATGGCTGATACACCCCAAATGACACCAATGCCGATACGATCGTCTAAAAAGAATTTGGGCAAGCGACCCAAACGGGCAGCATTGGCAGCAACGGCCGCACCCCCCACATAACCACCCCCTTGGGCTAACAACAAAATAATGGCTAATAATGTGCCGGCAATAAAGAGAAAGGTTTCTCCTGGGGTGCCGGTGAGTGATGTGGTTATTACACGTGAAAGCGCGATTTCATAAGCAACTATCTGGACAAATTCATCCTCAGGCAGATTATAAAAATCTCTTTCGGCTGGGGTTTCATCCAATCCTAAAGGGTTTTCAAAAGCATGTTCCGCACGCTGCTCATCATAGATAACTTCTGCTGCTAGCAAATCTGCTTCTGTGACATCGACATCTCCCGGTTCGACTCCTTCTCCTAAGGTTTGCACTGACATGATTTCATATTCAATCAACAGTGTGCTGTACCCTTCGGTTGCCGGAATTTTCCACTGGTTGGCCGCAAAGAGCTGCACAATACCTGTGCCAATCAAAAAGATGGCTGCCAGCGTTAAGGCTGTGTTGATGACTTTCCATTTAGGGCGTGCAGCATGTTTACCGCTGGCTGGGATGACTTCATAACCAGAAAAACCCAACATCGCACTGGACATTGAGCGGAAAAATAACTGGAATATCAGCACTGTACCAATAGCCTGCACGTCGCCAACTGCACGGACAACATTTTCAGTTACGCCCGTTTCAACAAGGCGTGCAACGATCCCGGGGGTTAGAAATGCCCATTGTGGATTGGCGACAGATGTACCGCCAACAACACTCAATGCCAGGATTGTAAATATGGTGAAGGTTCCACCGCCAATCAGAAACAGCGGGACGGCACGTTTTGGCCCCAACAAAACAAGCGCCACCATGATCGCAAAGGCAAATAACTCTGCCAAGAGAATGCGATAGGGTGCTAATTCTGGCAGCACAAGCATTGTCACATCAGAAGCAGAGATTGAACTGATGATGATTGTGAGCACGGCGTCAAGGAAGAAAAGGCTGGTGCCAATCCAAGACAACCAGCGCATTTTAGGTGGACCGATGGCTTCGACAAGAGGGCCACTGCCACCCGCATTTGGGCGTAGATAAGCTCCCGCCTTATAAGCTGGCACAATGCCTAAAAACAATAGAACTGAGAGGACGATAAAGGCACCGATGGCGATTTGATGATAGCCTTCTGCACCATGGATGGCCAATAAGGTTTGATAAGCAGCAACACTAAAAGCGTCGGCCGCGATTTCAAAAATGAGGGCCAGAACACCGAGGCCGGTACCGCCTAACAACAAACCTTCAACCATCAGTTTGGGCAACTTACGGTTGGCGTCTTCTCTCTCTTCTCGGTTAATATAATTCTTAAACATGTTTTAGCCTTCCAAATAATTACGAGCTAATATTATTAAATCCTAAATTTCTATGGTAGGGAAATGGTGGGTGTTAAGTTGTGAGCTTTTAGGATTATAGACGAACGCTATAGGGTTGCAAATGCTAAGTAAGCGTCCGCAAATAAGTTCGTAGTAACGACTTTAGTCGTGGGCGACCTCTGGGTCGCAAACCGCTGAAGCGGTTACTACAAACAAAAACAGTGCGGATTATCCTGGTTCGTGTGCGGGGTTTGTGGTCGATGCGACAGTGGTGGTGAAATTGTTTCCACCTATATTTTGTGCCTGTGCGGTTAAATTAATCAAAGTTGGACATAATTCCTGTAATCCCCGACCAATAAATAAAGTGGTGGTTCATCTTCTTCGATTTCTGGAAAACGGCCGATCTCAGAGTAAAAACGATTATCTGTGTTGTCATCATTGACTGTCGAAACTTCTCCAACCAAAACATTTTCTTTTGCTCCCCAAAATGCATGATAACAATACGGTTCCAGTGTAATACTTTCGCCCGGCGTGAGGGTGACTATGCCGCCTGCTGGCACGGTGTGTTGGATGCTGTCGATAAAAACCGTGACTT
>JAGRDI010000043.1:17038-19002 GCA_020432765.1 Anaerolineales bacterium
GGTGTTACCTGATCGACGCCTACAATCATGATTTTTTCAGCATAGACCTTGCCGCGCCCTTGTTGAAGATTGCTAAGTCGGCCGTTTCTAACCGTAAATAAAAATAACCCTTTGGCTGTATATTCGCCCAAACCAAAATCCGTAATATCCCACCCTAAATTTGAGGCGATGATGTCGGCTGCGCTTTTCCCTTTTGCCGACCATGTTTCGGATGTCCAATAAGCAAATGGTGGTAAGTGGAAGCCGTGCTGCCGTATGAAGGCATCGGCAGAGCGCATGATCGCATTGATTTCTGATCGTTTCATCTGTTTGTCTCCTGCGAGATTTTTACCACAAAGGCATAGAGGGCACAAAGAAAAATCTGTGTTAATCTGTGACCAAAACAAAAAACTTCAAACGTTGTGGATTAAGGTGTTTGGGTTGAGCTTGACGGCCGTTTCACTCTAGCAGAAAATAGCGTTCTTGTGAAAAATTATGTATTGATTCTAGGAATTTTATTGGTTGCTGGCTTAACAACTGGTTGTTCAACCCAAACGGCAGCGACCCCATTACAAGCTGAAGTGAGCTTATTGGCTGTCGAAAGCAGTGTTACATTGCCGCCACCACCGACGGTGAGTCCATCAGCAACGGATACAGCCACACATACGGCCGTTCCACCCACCAACACACCTATTCCTACCCTAACATCACCACCAACCGCTACCGCGCAGCCGTCAGCAACGCCAACTGCAACTTCCACAGCGACGGCTCTCCCAACGGAAACACCCACCGCACCACCAGATCGCACCTGTCCAGAAACCCCACCGCTCAAACCCGATTATGACCGTTTTTACCTGGCCCCAGAATTTTGGCCGACCCCGGATACGGCCGTTGCTCAACCCCATTTTTGGCTGGCCAAGCCTTTGCCCGGTGGCGGCCGTACCTTGATCAATCAGCGTTTTCCGTATGGTTGGGATGAAAACGGCCGTTTGCTGCTGCATAACGCGGTGGACATGGCCGAGGATTTAGGCACACCGGTGCTGGCCGTAGCTGATGGCACCGTTGTTGTGGCACAGTCTGATTACAATGCTTATTATGGCTGGCGCTGCGATTGGTATGGACATTTGGTCGTGATTGAACTGGACCAAACCTGGTTAGACCAACCGGTTTATGTACTCTACGGCCATGTACTCAACATCAATGTTGAACCTGGCCAGCGGGTTGAGCAGGGTGAACAATTAGCTGAGGTTGGCTTAGGTGGCGCGGCCACCGCACATCATTTGCATTTGGAAGTGCGTGTAGGTGAAAACGAGTTTGCTGCCACGCGCAATCCGATGTTATGGATCGACCCCGGTGAAACGCGCGGCGTGGTGGCGGGACGTTTGGTTGATCCTGAGGGACGGCCGTGGCAAGGTGTGCCGTTGGCTTTGGTGGCTGCGGACAAGTCTGGTGAAATTTTAGGAACCTGGAGCTATTTGGGTGACCCCGATGACTTGGCTAACCCTGATGAAGGCTGGGCAGAAAACTTTGTTTTTTCAGATGTGCGCCCTGGCAGCTACACGATTGTGACCCAGATTCAAGACGTGGATTACCAGTTACCCGTAGAAGTAACCGCTGGTGAAATTAGTACAGTTGAATTAGTGACAGAGCCGCTAAAAACAGCCACGCCGACACCTTAATCAATATTTTAACGATCTTTTACTCAATTCAACCCGTGGCCATCATCACGGCTCTGATTTTGCTCTTGGAGACGGATAGCTTCGTTTAAGGTTTGCATAAATTCATCCAAAGGTACATTGTGAATTCGAGCCGCAGTTTCAACCGTTATCGCTTTGGTAATCACGCGCCGTAAGGAATAACGACTCACCCGTTTGATCCCAAATACTTCCATGACGTCGGCAATGTCACCATATTCTTGCAAGATAGCTGATACTTTTGTGTCTTTTGTAATTTCCATTACTTGTCATCTCCGCAGCTTGAAAAAA
>JAGRDI010000043.1:19127-27022 GCA_020432765.1 Anaerolineales bacterium
TTTCTACATCAAAGGATATTGAGCGGAATACTAAGGGTTGGGTCCCCAACGGCCGTTTCCTCCAAACCACCATCAACTTCCCCAGACATACTCCACGGTCCAGTGTGCGTGATCTTCACTTGCACCAGTTCACCACGTAAGTCACGCGGATCATCGAAGAAAACCAACTTGCCTTGTGGGGAACGGCCGCGCCAGCGCCCTTTCTGTTTTTCTTCTACCAGCACTTCAACTGTTGCACCCATAAATTGATTCATCTTCTCTTGCGACACTTCTTTTTGTAAATCTTCGATCAGATGGAAACGGCGCCGCTTTTCAGCATCAGGTACATCATCCTCCATGCGGCGGGCACTGACCGTGCCGGGACGTGGACTGTAACGCGCCAGATGTACTTTGTCCAGGCGCAGTTCGGCCAGGATGTCGTAGGTTTGTTGGAACTGAGCCTCGCTTTCGCCAGGGAAGCCGACGATGATGTCACAATGCACGGCCGCTTCCGGCACAATTTCACGCACACGCTGAATCAAAGTGCGATACGCTTCACGTGTATAACCGCGTTTCATATTTTTGAGAACTTCATTATCGCCCGCTTGAATCGGGATTTCGATTTGCGGCATCACTTTGGGCAGATCGGCCACAGCATGCAAAATGCGGTCCGTCATGTAGTTGGGATGGCTGGTGAGAAAACGAATGCGCTCAAGCCCGTCAATATCATTAATCACGCGCAGTAAATCGGCCAGATCGGGGCCGTCAGGGATGTCGTAGCCGTAACGATCCACGATTTGGCCCAGCAAAACGACTTCTTTGACCCCCTGGGCGACTAATGAGCGCACCTCGGCGGCGATTTCGCCGACCGGCCGGGTGCGTTCGATGCCGCGCTGCTGTGGGATAATGCAAAAGCTGCACGCATGGGAACAGCCGTAGACGATGGCGACAGGCGCAGAGATGAGATTGTTACGTTGGTCGAGCGGCAGGATGACTTCGCCATCTTGCAGGGCATGACGTTGTACGGCCGTTTCGTATTCTAATAAATAATCTTCATCTTGTGTCAGATGAGAAATCAACGGCAGCCCATCAGTCGCTGGCTCCATAAATACATCCACAAAAGGAAAACGTTTTTCCAAAACCTCATTGCCGCGCACACCGACCACACAGCCCATGACAGCTACCGTCAGGTCAGGATTCTTTTTCTTCAATGGCCCCAGATTTTGCAATTTGCCGTAAGCTTTATCCTCAGATTGTTGGCGCACGGTGCAGGTTTCCAGCACGATCACGTCTGCATCTTCAGCGCGTGGTGTGGCGCTGTAGCCTAAATTCTCTAACTTTGTCGCCACCCGCCGTGCATCGGCATAGTTCATCTGGCAGCCTGTAATCCAAAAATGGTACTTTTTATTCATAATGATTTGTCTTTGTGGTTTTTGCCATGGATTCTCACGGATAAAAATGGAGAAATCCGTGTTAATCTGTGGCTGAAACTTTTCCGATTAGGATCGCCTCAGTGAGACGAAAGGAAATTCTAGCGCCCGTGACCTGTGGCGTCAAGAACTCGGCGGCTTTCTCAGGTGCTTGCAGCAGCATTGCACGTAGGCGGATGGTATTCTTGGGCGAAACCTGCATACGACTTGCCCAGTCATCGAAGTCAAGCCACTTATACATGGTTTCTTGTGCTTGTATGCTGAATCCGGCGTTTTGGAAAACGGCCGTCCACGCATCTAAGCTCAAACAAGTATTATGACTGGGGTCACGCAGCGCTTCAAATGCATTGTAATAGTCGCCAGCTTCATTTTGCAGACGCGCTTTTTTGCCACGCAAACGACTGCCCGGTGCGATATTGTCAACGACCGCTGCGATGCCGGCGGGACGTAAAACACGCGCTGCTTCAGCCATGAATTGAGCGGCATCGGGGAAGTGATGGGCAGCAATTCGGCAAGTAACAAGGTCGAAGTTATTGTCAGGGAAGGGCAGGCTTTCAGCATCGGCCGTTTCAAAACTGATATTTTCAATGCCACGTTCGGCAGCTTGCTGTGCGGCGACCGGGAGCATCTCAGGCGTGATATCGCTGGCGATCACATGCGCGACATGAGGTGCAAAGGCGAAAGCGGTATGACCCGCCGCCGTGGCCACATCCAAAACCTGCCAATCTGGCTGCGGCTTAACAAGTTCGACCAAACGCTGCAAACTGGCTCCTTTGGCATGGACTTTGCTGGTAGCATATTTGGCGGCATTGGCGCCAAATTGTTCTTGGACCAAATCTTTATGCATAGGTGTTACTCTTTTTACCACGGATTAGTCTGGATTTACCCATAAATTTTAATCTGTGGAAAATCTGTAGCTCCAAAATTAGTTGATCCAGGCAGGAGAATGGCAATTGCCAAAATCGACCTGGATGAGTTTCAAATAGTCGTGGTCAGGAGCATACAGCCCAAGCGTGTTATTGGCTAACATGAGTGCTACCCATTCGCCATCGCTTGCCCAATCAAATCTGAGGATGGGTGGGAAGGTGGTGCTGATTGTTGGAAATGGGAGGGAGTGTGCCTGGAGCAGGTCATAAAAATGCATAATGCTGGCCGAACCATTTAAGCTGATAGCATTGTTGGATCCGCGGCCAGAGAGGATTAGGTAACGGCCGTTGGGTGCAATCCCCAATTCATGGTTTGCCGAACCGGCTTGCAGCAGCCAGGTTAGCTCATCTCTCTGGCGATTATAAAGGAAGAGATGGGATTGGGCAGCGGGTGGGTTGATGGCAACGATAAAGAGTTGATTCGGATCGGTGGGATGCAGCCGCGCATATTGCATAATAAGCGTACCTTTTTCCACGTGATCAGGTATGACTGCCATCAAATCACGGGATTCCACAAGTGGCTGCGTATCGTTCCCTGCAACGCTGCTCTGCATCAAGGTTACGTTTTCGTAGCTGTCGGCTTGCAGGAAGCCGATCGTGCTTTCATCTAACCAAAACGGTGCATAGCCGGAACCTGCGGGTAGTAGATCGTTGACTTCCACGACTGGTTCAGGTTGGAATAGTTCCTCTTTGTCACCAAGAAACAATTCAATATCTTCTTCAAAATAGGGTGGATCAAATAAGACGGTGCGGTCATCCAAATGCAAAATGCTGATCTGATTGTTAGGATCTTCACTGAATAATGATTGTTCTCCATTAGGCGACCAGATCGGAATGCTGGGCAGCAATTGTTTACTGCAGCCATTTTCAACACAATTGTTTAAATCAAACACATAAATATTGGCGGATTCATCATCAGCTGCAAAGATAAAGGTTGAAAGCAGATTGCCGGCCGGATTGGTTTGGCCTAATGAGACGGTTAATTCATTTGGGTCATCTAACAAGGGGGTTTCTAATTCGTCTTGCCAGAGAATTGTATTAAAGTTGCCATTTTGAGTATCTAAATCTTGTAAGATGACTGCTTCGTCGTTGGGTAATTTGGAGAGAAGGATTTCACCATTGCTAGTGTATTCACTTTGCCAATTGTCCTGGCCTGGATCGTAACGATACAATGTTGTCGTTTCTTTGCTGTTTTCGGTTGGAGGTTGGATACAGAGAAGGTGTAAATCTTGTTGTGGCCAAGGGATTGGAGGGCTGGTGTTTATCAAATACCTGTTCCGATAGGCATGGATCCATAAGTCAAGGTTGATATCGTTCACAAGGTCGCGGCGTTCTTGAAATTGATTGCCATACAGGTTGCGTAACCATCTAAATGGATCACCAGATCGCACCAACGTGTGCAACATTTCGACTGGTGTGATATCTGGGTAGGTGGTTTGTAAATGATCGACAATGACATATGCAGGCCAGATGGCTTCCCAGGCAGCGGTCCATTCTTGACTGCGCCAAAGAGGCACAAGACTTTCTAGTTGAATTTGTTCATCGAGCAGCTGATCATAATTTGAAGCGGTTACTGGCCAGGGCTTGAGTGCTAATTGGTCAAGCTGGTAATCAAGGATGGCACGGAAAATGGGTGTGTGGATATTGCCGAAACCGAGGAGATGGGTATAAACGGCCGTTACCAACTGCACACCATATCCTCTAAATAATGCATCATAACTATCATCATCAGTCGGTACGCCTACCAGGGATGGTGTAGGCAGTGTCAATGTTAATTCATTTTTAGATTGTTTAACGAGTGGGAGTTCGTTGGTCGCGGCTAATGTTGCTGGATCAGTTGAAAACGTTAGCGTAACGGTTGTATCGCTTGGACAGAAGTCGTTGCCTAATGTTTGGCAGGCGCTTTGTAATTTGCGTTCTAAATCACTGTGTAATTGTTCTGCCAATTCAGCATCGCGTGTGGGATAAGTGAGGGTGAGCATTGTGCCGGCCTGGGTCAACTCCTCACCCCAGAATTCGGTATCCGGCGGCGAGTAGAGCCAGCGTTCGCGACCCATACGAAAAACGCCGGTTTGTTGCAAGGTCACAGTTTCGGTGACACCATTGCCGATGTCGATCATAAAATCTTGCTGCACAGCCATTTCAGCGGCCAATAAATCGGGGGAGAATTCGAAGGAAACGGCCGTGTCGTCTGCCTCAACTTTCACTTCATCAGCTCCATAAGCAAACAGATTGAAAGGAGAACGATCGACTAAGAGGCCCGCACTAAATAGATCGTTTTGCGCATTGGTCCAGCTGCTATCACGACCCGAAAGCAGGGAGATAAAAAGTTCATTGTCTTGTTCCCCTGCCGCAAAATGCAGCAGGTTATAGCTGGAGATAATATCAGCTTGCATAGCGCTTGTGTTTTCATCCATGCGCTGTGTAACTTGCCGCCAGGCGAAATAGCCTAATCCCGCCAAAATTGCCACAATAACCAGAAAGTAGGGCCAACGACGGCGTTTGCGCGGCGGCGCTGCTTGGGAATTGTTTAGTTCTTCCCAATCAAAATCGTCTTCGGTTTGCCAATCAAATTTATTTGCCATAAAGATTTATTAAACCACAGAGGCTGCAGAGAGCACAAAGGGAAATTGATTTTGGGTCATCCGTCCCGCGTTAAATTGCATGAAATTTACGAACGCATCTTTAGTCTAATACTGCTCTGGCTGGATCGTCTACATGTCTGCCTATTTCTCACATATTATTCACCCAGGCAGCATAGTTGCAATTGGGTTGATCGTGAACAAGGAGTCGTTGGTATTGGTGTTCAGGTGCAAGCAAATGAATAAACCCATCTTCAACGCGCAGCAGCCAATTGCCATCTGCCGACCAATCATAACCTGGATAGCTGTATGGATTTGTGGATGTGATGGTTTGGGTCGTGGAAGAGTCTAAATGCAGCAGATACAAAACGGCGGATGCCGATTCTGGCGCATAACTGTTAAACAAAACCCATTGGCCATCAGGCGAAATGTTCAGAGGATCAAAGGGCGGCAGTTTATGCATTGAAGTGGTCAGCAAATCGAGCTTTTGCGTTTCCTGGTTGTAGCTGAAGAGATAAGCTGATTTGGCATTTTCTTGCTCTGTTTCCGGTAATGATAGGAAGATATAAAGTTGGCTATTATCGTTAGGGTATGGCTCGATGGCACGAATTGTGATGTCGCTTTCTGTGGTTCTCTCTGGTAAATAGGCCAAAAAGGCATCAAAAAGTGTGGCGACGGATGTCATTTGTTCCGCATCCCATGCAGCTGGTTCGGCAACTGGGCTGACATCACATTCATTTTTACCACAAACGTCCATATTTAATTTATGATATTGGTTCGCTTGGGAGTTAAAATCGTAGCTGAAAATGATTTGATCTTGGTCATCAATTTGGGTGCGGTAGAGAACCGTACTGAGAGGTAAATGGGCGATGGTTGTTGCATGCTTGTTTTGCCATAAGATCAGGCTGGTGCGGTCAGCGGGTGTTTCTCTTTCTTGCAGAATTACGCCTGAATCATTTGGCAGCGGGTTCATGAACAAAAACGGCCGTTTCTCACTTTCTTGTGTATATACCCCTGTTGCTAAATCATAGCGCCAAATGGCTGCGTGACGGCCGCTGCCGCCATTGCATAATAGTTGGATATCTTGATCGGGCAAAGGGAGGGGAGGTGGCGTTTCTGCTAATTTTGCAGCAACAAAGCGCAGCCAATTGCGTTCCAAATTACCTGAAGAACCTTCAGGGATCGTAATAAAATGATTGAGCCAGCGCCAATAACTGCTTTGGTTTATTAGCCGTCGTTGTAGTTCTGCCACAGACGTATTTGGAGCTACTTTAGTCACGTAATCTACAACTGTATAGCCCAACATGGCTGTCATGCTGTCTGGCTGAGGGGGCTCTGTGGCATATAAATCTGGTAAATCGAAGGGAACGGCCGTTTCATGCCATAGAAGCGTTTGGTAATTATTTTCACTTTGGGGTAAAGCAGACCATCCCAATGTTTCAAGCTGTTTCTGTAAGAGCGCCTGGTAAATCAGGCCATGTTCACAGCACACATACCCATTGACCTTGTTAATGGCTGCGGCGATGACAAAAGGCGCATAGCTGCCCAAAAGCGCTTGATAGCCTTTGTCGTCAGTAGGCGTGCCGATTAATGAAGGTGTGGGCAAACGTAATGGTTTTTTGGTCGGATTTTGGAGTAACAGGGTGGGAACGGCCGCTGCGGCTGTGCTCAGAACACGTGCTGCGGCAAGACTGCGTGGATCTGTTACAAATTGTAAATCAACATGCAGATCGGCAGGACATTGGATATCGTCCAGGGCTGCACACATATCGCCGACGGCCGTATCAAGATCGGACAGCAGACGTTGGCTGATTTCAGCATCGCGCACGGGAAAAGTGAGCGTAAGCAGATCGCCGACCGCTTCAGTTGAAGCGCCCCAAAACTCTGCACGCGGTGGCGAATACAACCAGCGTTGGCTGCCTTGACGGAAAACGAGGATGTTTTGTAACTTGAAGGGTTCCTTTGAATTTGAGGTTAGGGAGGATGTGAATTCTGTTTCAATCTTGACTTCAGCTTCGATTAACTCCGGTACGAGTGTGATCTCTACGATTTGGGGCTGATTGTGCTGCTGTAGATTTTGTGACCAGGGATCACCCAAAAGTCCCGCTTCAAATAATTGCAGTTGTGTATTTGTCCAGCCCGGTTGGCTGGCGGACAAGGTGGTTTTGAAAAGTTCGAGATCATTGGTGGCAATGGCTTGTTGTTGGCTTTCAAATCCGGCTCGAATATCTTCTTCGCGTAGTGATATTGCTGTGGAAACACGGTGGTTGGCTTGCTGGAAGAAGAACAGGGCAGCGGGCACAAGCATTGCCAGGATCAAGAAATAGGGCCAACGACGCGGTTTGGAAGACGGCCGTTGCGCATCCGCCACCGCATCATCCCAATTTTCTGCATTATCTTCTGTTTGCCAGTCAAAATGGTTGGACATCTTGATGGCATTCTAATGAAAGACGGACTTAGATGTGAGTATTGCTTAGGATATTCTTAATCTGCACTTGCTGTCAACCCAAAAAAATTCGCAAGAGTTGGCGTAGATAAGATAGTTTGTATTGGCTGTTTTTTTCGTTATCAAATTATTCATCAGGTTGTTTAACTTGCAGTGTAAAACCGTTTACGGCCGTTACCTCCACTTTCTCCCCCTTACCCAATTCCTCAGCGGCTTCAGCACGCCATAATTCACCGGCGACCAAAACCATACCACTGTAAGGTGGTTTGAGTTTTTCAGAAATCATAGGTTCGCGCACAGATCCATGTTGGCCAATTAACCCTTCGATGCCGGTAGACGTGCGTGCGCGTTGGGCCATTAATGCTTTGCCGATGATGAAGATGAAGAACATGGCCGTGAGCAGCCCAATGGCCATCGCGGCGGGGATGGAAAGGCGAATAATATCGGGTGTTTGAGGGGTATTAAATAACACAAGTAAACCTATAATCAAGATGATGGTGCCGGTGATGGCTAATGCACCATGTGTTGCCGC
>JAGRDI010000043.1:27124-30942 GCA_020432765.1 Anaerolineales bacterium
CCGATGCATAAAACGCCAATCAGACCGGCAACCCAGCCGCCTGGACTGGATAATTCGATTAAAATTGCTTGCACGCCAATGGTCAGTAATAGTCCCAATAAGACGGGACTGATTAGCAAAAACAGCAGTTGTTCGATGGATGTCATTGGCAGTTCACGCACGGAAGCAGCGGCCGTTTCCAGAACAACAGGTTCATTATTGACAAGTACGGTGGTGCCGTCAAGCTGCTGTAGTAAAGCGGGTAAATCTTCAGCGATGACATCAATTAAACCCGCTTCTAAAGCTTCTTCGGCTGTTACTGCACGTGCATCGTCGATCATCTCTTCCGCGAGTTGTGTAGCCGCTTCCCCGCGCTCGGTTGTGAGATTGCGCACGGTTGCTTTGAGGTCTTCGCTAACCTTACGAAATATCGTCTCTTCCAGGTCGGCGCCATCTTGGCCAACAGGCGAAGCGGCTCCGATGACGGTTTCAGGTGCCATGGCTGCCGCATGACCGGCCATCGTAATGATACTGCCGGCTGATGCGGCCTGTGCCCCTTTGGGGCTGATATAGACGATGACAGGAACTGGGGCAGCATGAAAACTTTGCATAATTTCGAGTGTGGTGTCTACCAGCCCGCCAGGTGTGTCGAGTTGGATGATAACGGCCGTTGCACTTGTGGCTGCGGCCGTATCGATACCACGTTGGAAATAATCTGCCATCACAGGCGTCACCGCCCCCTCAACTTCCAGCACAAGCACTTCTTGCGATTGGGCTTGGGTATGTAATGGCAAAAAGGTAAAAAGTGAAATTCCCAACGAAAAAATGAAAAACAAGCCTAAACGGCGCATAGTTGTTGCTCCAATAGAACGTTGATAGTGGCAAAATCGGCAACACCGTTGCAACTCTGCAACCTTGCCACCCAGTGTCTTTAGCTTATCAAACTTCACCTATCCCTGGCAATACTCTTTATCCAGCCTTTAACGGTGTATAATCCACAGTATGGATGCATTGAGTCTTTATCTACACATTCCATTTTGTCGCCATCGCTGCGCGTATTGTGATTTTAACACTTACACGTCATTAAGCGATTTGCAAGCATCCTATGCACAAGCATTGTGTGCAGAGATTGGTCAGGTGGCAAAGTTGGCGGAAGATGCGGGTCAGAAACGGCCGTTGCACACAATTTTCTTTGGTGGCGGTACACCCTCGCTAATGACTTTGACTCAATTGGATTCAATCCTACAAACCAGCCGTTTTGCTTTGGGTTGGGCAGCAGAAATTGAAATTAGTTTAGAGGCTAATCCCGACACTGTTGACGTTGATTATTTGACTGGTTTGGCTGATATTGGCATCAACCGGCTCAGTTTTGGCGTGCAAAGCGCAGTGGCAGATGAGTTGCAATTACTCGAACGTTCGCATGATTTTGAGACGGTCGTTCATGTGGTTGACATGGCACGTCAGGCTGGATTGAATAATTTTAACCTCGACTTGATATATGGATTACCCGGTCAAACATTGGCTTCATGGCAGCGCAGCCTTGATGCTGTTTTGGCACTAGAGCCGCCCCATTTGAGCTTATATTGTTTGACGATTGAGCCGGGCACACCGATGCAGCGTTGGTTGAAAAACGGCCGTATTTCCCTGCCTGATCCCGATTTGGCTGCGGACCAATATGAACTGGCGTGTGAGGTTTTAACTTCCACTGGTCTTGAACATTACGAAATCTCAAATTGGTCTCTGCCAGATTTAGCCTGTCGTCATAATCTCACTTATTGGCGCAATCAAGAATATCTGGGTTTGGGGGCCGGGGCGCACGGCCATGCCAATGGGATGCGTTATGCTGTGGTTAAACAGCCGCGTGTTTATATTCGGCGTATGCAAGATGGCCAATCCGCTCAATTCCCCCTGTCAACGGCCGTTGCCACATCCCAAAAACTCGAGCGGCGCGAAGTAATGTCCGACACGATCATCACCCAATTACGTTTGTTATTTGAAGGGCTTGATTTGGCTGCATTTGAACAACAGTTTGGCGAACCAATTGATACCGCTTATGCTGGTTTGGTGGCACAATTAGTTGAATGGGGTTTGTTAAGGATTTTAGATGGCCGTCTCTTGTTAACCAAACAGGGGCGCTTTGTGAGCAACCAGGTCTTTTATCGTTTCATGTAAATGTGGAGTAGAATATGCAGGCTGGCGCTACCAATTTTGCCATACAAACTTACCAACGTGATAACTATCTGATTAGTACAGATGTGGACAAACTTGATATTAATCTGATCTATACCTATTTGGCTGAAGAATCTTATTGGGCTGCAGGCATTAGCCGTGAAAAAGTAGCCCGCTTTGTGCGCTACTCACTTTGTTTTGGTTTGTATGATCAACAAGAAATAGGCGATCGACAAATTGGTTTTGCCCGGATAGTGACAGATTACACCACATTTGCGTATTTGGCCGATGTTTTTATTCTCGCTACGTATCGCGGTCGGGGATTAGGCAAATGGCTCATTGCCTCAGTTTTATCACACCCAGATGTACAAGGGTTGCGCCGTTGGAGTTTACGCACGGCCGATGCTCACAGCTTATATACGCGCTTTGGTTTCAAACCATACGATAACCCAGCCAATCAATTAGATTATCGGCCGGATGAGTGATGTTTAACGATTTTGCCAAATCGTTAAACAATAGTTTTGGACACTGGCGTCTTTTATTTTACCAGAGAAGACTTGTCAGGTTTTATGATCAATTTGCTCAAATTTCACTTGTGGTAGAAACCTGGCAAGTCTAGAATTTCCCAGACTCCACAATAATTAAAGAAAGAGTTATATGCCAAAAAGAACTGTAATGCAGAAGAAAACAAACACAACTTATGTCATCGGGCATGTGAATCCTGATACCGATGCGATTGCGTCGGCGATGGGGTACGCCTGGTTATTACAAGATCAAGAAGGCGAGCAAGTACAGGCCGCCAGAGCCGGACAGTTGAATCCACAGACAATTTGGGTGCTCAACCGTCTTGGATTGGACCCGCCCATGCTCTTGCCAGATGCATCACCGCGTTTTGAAGCCATCGCCCATCGATTAAATACAACAACACCGGATCGGCCGTTGCGCGATGCCTGGAATATCGCCAACCGTACTGGCGGTGTTGCCCCTGTACTGAATGCAGATGGTAAGCCGTATGGTTTGGTAACCGTGATCAGTTTGTTCGACTTTTTGAGCCGTTCGATTGGCTCGCATGTGCGCAAAGAAGAGACGCGCATTGGTGAATTATTGGATATGCCCTGCCGCGAAGCATGTGATACCGAGGTGCCTAAGTTTCAGATAAACGGCCGTATCAAAGATATGCTGCCGCGCATTTTACGTGAAGAGCGCAGTGAATTTTGGGTCGTTGACGAACATGGCGCCTATGTGGGCATTTGTCGCCAGCGCGAAGCGCTCAAACCGCCGCGTCTAAAAGTGATATTGGTTGATCATAATGAAGAAGAACAATCTGTGGGTGCGTTGAATGAGGCGGATCTGCTTGAAATACTCGACCATCACCGGCTGGGCAATCCCACAACCCACAGTCCCATCAAAATGACCGTCGATGTTGTTGGCAGCACCAGCACATTGGTCTCAGAACGCATCGACGAAGCTGGCTTGAGCGCACCACCTGATCTGGCTGGTCTGCTCATGGCCGGATTGCTTTCTGATACCCTCATTTTAACTTCACCCACGACCACAGAACGCGATCATGAGGCCGCCAGACGCCTGGGACGTTGGGCATTTATGCATGGCGCACCTCTGGATGGAGAAGATGTGCCATCATTTGGCAAGCAGCTGCTTGAAGCCGGCGC
>JAGRDI010000043.1:30998-34353 GCA_020432765.1 Anaerolineales bacterium
GCTGGTGGCATGCGGTTTGGCATTTCGCAGGCAGAAGTGACAAATTTTGGACATTTGGCTGATTATCTTGAGAAATTACGCACAGCATTAGTCGAATTGGCTGATTCGCGTGGTTTGGATTTTGTGATGCTGATGGTGACAGATGTTGTGCGTCGCACCAGTCGATTATTGATTACCAAAGAAATTCCAGCGCTCGATGTTTTACCCTTCCCACATTTGTCCGATGGTACGTTTAATGCGGTTGATGTTGTTTCGCGTAAAAAGCAGCTTTTGCCGGTCGTGTTAGGAGCACTTGAAGGCTAATTGTCGGCTTACGAATTTCGCGAATGCAGCGCGGCGAATTGTCGTTTTCGTTATCCGGTTTTGGTAACGGCTCAACAAACCCAAAATTGTCCATACTGTGGGAGCGAAACCCGACAAGTTGGTGTGCCACTGCCGTCTGAAAATCCGGGAACAACGGCCGCTTCGACTTTGCTCAGTACGAACGTTACTACGCCCATAAATTCACCTCCTTTGTCCGCCTTGTTGGACAATATTCGCAGCATCCACAATGTTGGTTCGATGTTTCGCACGGCCGATGGTGCTGGTCTGGCACATTTATATTTGTGTGGTATGACCGCCACGCCAGACCATCCAAAACTGGCTAAAGCGGCTTTGGGTGCTGACAAAACAGTGGGTTGGTCTTATGCACGTAATGCGCTAGAAACGGCCGTAACCCTCAAAAAAGCAGGGAATCAATTGTGGGCAATTGAAACCATACCAACAGCCGAACCATTGTTTGACGTCATGCCACTTTTGCTCACCAAACCGGCTGTGCTTGTTGTTGGCAATGAAAAAGCAGGTGTGGATCCCGGCATTTTGGCACACTGTGACCGCGTGCTGAGTTTGCCGATGTCAGGCCATAAACAATCTTTAAATGCGGCCGTTGCTTTTGGCATTGCCGTTTATCATTTGAGCTTCCAACTGTCTTCATAAAAGATGGTTATTAACTTGGCTTTTGACGCAGGATAAACGACGGACGACCGATATTTCCGTCTTCCGTCTCTGCCCAGACACCAGGATTTGAAGGAAATCATGCACAAAAAACAAGTTTGGATTGGTGAATTAACCGGCACACATTTTAATGAGGTTTGGGTTGGTATTGGTGATCAAGGTTTAGTCGCTGTAAGTCTCTATGATGGGCGCGAACGGTTTGCTGAAGAGGTGCGGCAGTTGACCGGCATCGTTCCGGAATATGATCCTGAGCACCTTGTCGGCATCACAAACCAATTACAAGAATATTTTGCCGGTGAACGTCAGGTGTTTGATATGCAGATTGATTGGTCGGTAATGACGCCATTTCAGCAAGCAGCGCTCAAACAAGTAGTTGCAATTGAATACGGCCGTATTGTAACCTACGGCGACATCGCTAAAACCCTCGGCAAACCGAATGCCTCACGCGCAGTCGGCCGTGCCAATGCGACCAATCCGATGCCCATCGTTATTCCCTGCCACCGCGTGCTTGGTTCTGATGGCAAATTGCATGGCTATGGTGGCCCTGGTGGCCTGGAAACCAAAGCGTGGCTGCTGCGACTTGAAGGTAGTTGGCTTATTTAGACGGCCGTTGTCTCCTACAGTAAATTATCAGCACTTTTTCTCCTTCTCCAAGGATTAGATACGCATTTTCCCTTTTGATCCGAAATTACAAAATATAACTGGAGTCCGGCGAATCCTAGACATGTCAGATTTCTACTACGAGGTGAGTGTGAACAAATTGATCATAAAACCTGACATGTCTCCTCTGCTAAAATAAAAACGCCAGTGTCCAGAATGTAAATTCAAATTTCTGGGAAGTATGCGTTTTCTGGAAGGTAGAATTGATGCGTAAGATTTGGGTTGATTTTACAGTCTAGCGAGTGACGAGATATTAATTTTATATTGTCTCATTGAATTCAAAAGGAGTACTCTTTCATGCTGAGAATAGAAAAACGAAAATATCTTTTGCGTTTTCCGGTCTTGTTTATTTTATTATTAGCCGCTTGTAGCGGCACGAAACCTGATCAACCCACTGCCGCAACTATTGAGACCGAAGCTGTGCCAACGGAAAGCGAATTTGAAGCAGCAGAGGTAGGAGATACGGTCACTTCGACTTTGCGCAGTACGGCCGTACCACAACCCACCGGTACCACAGCTCCAGACCCCACAGAAGCATCCGCAGAACCTACATCTGAGCAAATCATTACAATCGTCAAAAATGAGGAGGGCATTTTGATTGGTGATAATCGATCGAACCAATTGCGTTCACTAACTGATTCTTGGAACACTGATTGGGAACGACATACCATTGATTATGACGAAATTCTCTCTGGTGGACCACCACGCGATGGCATCCCGTCCATTGATGCGCCAACATTTGATTCACAAGACGTGGCCGGCATTTGGTTGGCATCAAACGAGCCGGTAATCGCTGTTGAAATTGACGGCGAGGCACGTGCCTATCCCTTGCAAATTCTCACCTGGCATGAAATTGTCAACGACACAATTAATGATGTGCCCATTATCGTTACCTTCTGCCCTTTGTGTAACTCGGCGCTGGTATTTGACCGTCGTTTTGAAGGTCAGGTATTTGAATTTGGCACTTCTGGTTTGCTGCGCAACTCTGATCTGATTATGTATGATCGCACAACAGAGACGCTATGGCAGCAGTTTACTGGTGAAGGCATCGTAGGTGAGTTGGCCGGCGAGCAGTTAACGTTTCTGCCCTCAACGCTGGTGAGCTTCAAAGATTTCAGCGAAGCTTATCCTGAGGGCGTTGTGCTTTCACAAAACACGGGTTTTAACAGAGCCTACGGCCGTAACCCTTATGCTGGTTATGATTCAATCGACCAGCCATTTTTGTTCGCTGGTGAACTTGACGGCCGTTTACCAGCCATGGCGCGGGTTGTGACGGTTTCTTTAGCTGATGTTGGCGTTGATGTGGCTTATCTTGTCTCTGACTTAGCTGAAGTTGGCGTGATTAATGACAATCAGGGCGGACAAGATTTGGTTGTCTTCTATACTCCTGGCACGAGTTCTGCTCTGGGTGCAGAAATGATTTCAATTGCGGAGGATGTAGGCGCGACGGCCGTTTACGATCCTACGCTCAACGGTCAAAAACTCACCTTTACTCAAGCAAATGAAAACATCATAGATGCGGAAACCGGCAGCAGTTGGAATATTCTAGGTCAGGCAATTGATGGTCCACTGGCTGGCGAAACCTTGACACCCATCATCCATGGTGACCATTTTTGGTTTTCCTGGGCGGCTTTCAAACCCGACACCAGCATTTACCAAAGTCAGTAATGGGTATTTTTTGCCACAGATGAACGCGGATTAG
>JAGRDI010000044.1 GCA_020432765.1 Anaerolineales bacterium
TGCGCAGTGCGTTTGCCATCACGGGTTTGTAATAAGTAGAGTTTGCCACGGTCAATGGTAAACTCCATATCTTGCATGTTGCGGTAATGTTTTTCAAGTTTTTGGGCAATGACTTCAAATTCGGCATAAATTTCGGGCATTTCAGCTTTGAGATCGCTCAGAGGTTGTGTTTTGCGAATACCGGCGACAACATCTTCCCCTTGGGCATTCATCAAGTAATCACCTTCGAGTTCTTTTTCGCCGGTAGAGGCGTTGCGCGACATAGCGACGCCGGTGCCAGAACCGGCACCAAAATTACCATAAGCCATTGTTTGCACGTTAACGGCCGTTCCCAGATCATGTGCAATACCAGCCGCATTGCGGTATGCAATTGCACGCTTGCCGTTCCATGACTTGAAGACAGCCTCCGTGGCTAATTTCATTTGTTGGAATGGGTCTTGTGGGAAATCTTCACGCGTAAAGGTGCGGTAAATTTCCTTAAACCGTTTTGTGATACTCTTCCAATCATCGGCTGTCAGATCCGCATCTGATTCAACACCAGCTTGTTTGCGTTTGGCAGAAATAACCGCTTCATAAGCTTCATCCGGCACACCCATGACCACACTGCCAAACATTTGGACTAAGCGACGATAAATATCATAAACGAAGCGTTCGCCGGCACGTTCTATCATCTTCTCGGCAACAGCGTCATTCATACCGATATTCAGAACGGTGTCCATCATACCGGGCATTGAGAATTTGGCACCGGAACGACATGATACCAGGAGCGGTTTATGAACATCGCCAAATTTTTTGCCCGTTTGGCCTTCAACGGCCGTTACAGCACCCAAAACTTGTTCCCACATGTTACCGGGAAATTTTTCACCAGCAGCCAAATAAGCATTACAAGCTTCGGTCGAAACAGTAAATCCAGGTGGTACCGGCACACCTAGGCGGGTCATATCCGCAAGATTGGCCCCCTTACCGCCTAAAAGTCCGCGCACGCCTTCCCAATCACCAGTATAAGCTTCTGCTTGGTCGACTTCGGTGAAAAGATAAACGTATTTTTTATTTTCCATTGTTTGTGACATTCGTTTGTCCTCCAGAATATTTAGAAAAGTATCCAAGGGAAATGACTCGCTATATAAGAGCTTTTGCACTTAATTGGTTAAATTAAGGTCATTTGTGGCAGGTTATGAGTACATATGGATACATTATTAAAAGTTAACCCTAGTTCACGTTGATTGTATTATTTGGTCAGGAAAGTTGGCAGTGACAGATTACACCTGAAATTATGACAAAAGTCATTGTCCAAGCTATACTACAAAAACTATGACAATAAGATTGTTACTCGTTGACGACCATGAAGTTGTACGCCTCGGTATGAAGGCCTTATTAGAACGCCACCAAGAATTTATCGTCATTGGTGAAGCTTCCTCTGAAGAAGAAGCCATCAAACAAGCGCTCGAACTGGAACCGGATATTGTTTTGATGGATATCCGTTTATCTGGTGGCAGTGGCATCGAGGCGTGCCAGCAGATAAAAGAACAGAGACCTGATATTAAGGTACTTATGCTGACTTCTTTTGCTGAAGATGAACTGCTGTTTTCAGCTATCCGTGCGGGTGCTACCGGCTATTTGCTCAAGCAAGTAAACAGCAACGATTTGGTACGTGCCATCGAAGCAGCTTCACGTGGTGAATCGATGTTAGACCCCTCTTTAACTCAGCGTGTGTTTGTGGAAGTGCGCCGTTCTATTAAAAAGGAAGAGGCTGTGGCCTTTACTGATCTCACTGGGCAAGAAAAACAAGTTTTATCCTTAATTGCCAGGGGCAAAACCAACCGCGAAATCGCTGCAGATCTGTTTTTGAGTGAGGGCACTGTACGCAATTATGTGAGCAGCATTCTTTCCAAGCTGAATGTTTCAAATCGAGCAGAAGCGGCCGCATATGCTATTCAACATCATTTAGAAGACCATTTATAGATTGTTTATGGGAACAAAGCCAGAAGATAGAACAATTGAAGCGCTTAATCAGGCCGCCTTGACTATTGCAAGCGAACTGGATTCCGAAAAAGTTTTAAAGCAAATTGTAGATACAGCCCGCGATTTAGTGGGAGCACGCTATGCTGCGCTGGGTGTGCCCGGACGTGACGGCCGTTTGAGCCGATTTATCTACAGTGGTATGACAAAGGCAGAAGCTGATAAAATGTCGCATCTGCCACGCGGTTTAGGATTGTTAGGCGCAATTATCACAGAAAAAAAACCTTTTCGTGTAAAAGATATTAAAAATGATCCTCGGTCGGTTGGATTTCCCCAGCATCATCCGCAAATGAAAAGTTTTTTGGGAGTGCCCATCATCGGGGTGGGGGAGTCGCTTGGGAATTTATACCTCACTGAGAAAATTGGCGCAGACGAATTTTCTGAGCGCGATCAGCATTTGGTTGAATTGTTGGCATCACACGCCGCCATTGCGATCCAAAATGCAAATTTGTATGAGCAGGTTGAGCGTCTCGCAATTTTAGAAGAACGTACACGCATCGGCATGGATTTGCATGATGGTGTGATCCAATCGATTTATGCCGTGGGCTTAACGCTCGAATCGGTTCGTTTTACGCTGCCCCCTGAATCTGAAGAAGCGATGATGTTGCTGGATACGGCCGTTGCCGGCTTAAATGATGCCATTCGTGATATTCGGAACTTCATCTTGGATTTACGCCCCCGTCGTTTCCGTGGCGACTTAAATCAAGGGTTGGGACAGCTCGTGCGCGAATTCCAGGCAAACACAATGATCCCTGTACAATTGACAATATCTGCAGAGGTTGATGATCTGTCTACATCATTGGCAAGGGCAATATTTTTGACCACGCAAGAGGGTTTGGCCAATATTGCCCGTCATGCACGCGCCAGCCAGGTAATGTTGCAGTTAATGCGTAGTGAAACGGCCGTTTCACTCACAATAAGTGATGATGGTCGTGGTTTTGATATGTATGACGAAACCCGGCAGGTAGGTCATGGTCTGGCCAACATGCAAGCGCGTGCCGAAAGTTTAGGCGGTCGTTTTCGCTTGAAATCTGCCCCTGGACAGGGTACAACCATCACATTGCGCATCGTGCCTTAGTTTGCCGGCTCCATATCTCCATACCAGATATCGAGCCATCTGAATGACAGATGTCTTTGGTATCAATGACATTCGTCACTCAAATTGTATTTTCATTCGCCCTATACTATTAGATAAATCTGAATAGAACCTGCCAGTAGGCATCAAACTTTTTTGTCATTGCCTGTGGTCATGTCTATTGACCATGCCACCAATGTTAGCCCGACAATACTTGTTTGACACACCACTAGGCATAGTTTTTGCATCCAAAAGTGCATACATATTTCGTGTAGAAGTCGCTTCATCTCAATTCTTTAGAGAAGTGAAGGTTGGAATTCAACAGCGTGAAAGCAAACGGCGAACAAAAAATCAAAGTTCTTATTATCGACAGCCATGAGGCTGTCCGTCGTGCTTTACATTTTCGACTTTCTGTCTCGCCGAAGTTGGATGTAGTAGGGGCGGTTGCAAGTCCTGAGGCTGCTGCGCCGTTAATTCAAGATCAACAACCTGCAGTAATTCTTTTAGGTCTACAAAAAGCTTCTGATGATGATTTATATTTGATGGCAAAAGCTGTGTATGAAATGTCGCAATATTCAGCAGATGTGATTGTGCTGGTTCCTTATGCTGATACAGTCGAACGTGAAATGTTGCTGCAAGCGGGTGCAAGCAGCTATCTCTTAAAACATATCAATTCACCTAAATTGATTCGTGAAATTGAACGCGTGACCGTACTACATGCCACGTAATTTATTCTGATTCCCCATTATGGGTCTTGAGTGCCGACCTGCCAGTTAGCAACGGCCGTTTCATCCGCACGAATTAGGAGAATCGGGCAGCTTGTTTGGCGCAAAACTTTTTCAGCGACACTACCAAATATCCAGCGCTTAATGCCTCCGCGTCCGTGGGTACACATCACAACAACATCAATAGCGTGCGTTTTGACCACTTCTAGCAAACTCATGGCGATATCAGAACCATGCAGCAAGCACATTTGTGTCTTATACCCTTGTTGGCGTAAAGAGTTACACTGTGATTGCAGATATTCCTGGGCTTCTTTGTCTAAGTCATCCCCTAACTGTGAGATGAATACGGCCGTATCTGGATACATTGGGTCGTCATTGCTTGGCACAATAGCCTGAGTGCCTTGGGCAACACGTGCAATTGTCAGCTTACTATCAAACTTAGTCGCCAGCGCCAAAGCATAGGGCAGGGCAGTCTCTGCAAAATATGAGCCATCTAATGGAACCAAAATGTTTTGAAACATCTCGTTTTCTCCTGCAATCCGTGTTTTTCATAGCATAAGCAAAAGCCCGAATGATTTCGACTGTAGAATGTCATCAATATCAGATGACAGACATCCTGATTCCGGTAATCAGAGTGGGGGAAAATACGCTGATACAAATTTATACTTAAACTAACCTACATTAGTTTAATATAATGGAGTTTAGCAGTTGTAGAAACTGATCTGTTGTTATTGCCTTTTAACCTCAATTCTGCTAACTTTAGCCAATGTAGGTACCATCTAAAAATTGAAAATCTTAGACAACAAAATAAACAAACATTACAAGGAGATAAGCATGGAATATCCGACTATAACTCAGGGTGCAATGGATGCGATTGTTCATGGGTACCATGGCGATCCCTTCGCTGTTCTGGGACCGCAAGCATATGCCGATGGCATTGTCATCCGCGCACTGCTTACAGATGCAGCAGCGGCCTCTGTGATGTTTAGTAGTGAAGAAATTTATCCAATGCATAAATCACACCCTGATGGTTTCTTTGAAATCTACCTGCCGGATCACTCACTAGGCTTGCCCTACTTCCTAAAAATCACAAAAAACAACGGCGAATCAGTACTATACGAAGACACTTATGGTTTTCCATCGATTTTATCTGACTATGATGCCCATTTGTTGGCTGAAGGCACACATTTGCGCATGTATGAACGCATGGGCGCCCATCCGACAGTATTAAATGGCAGCCCCGGCGTTTTGTTTGCCGTGTGGGCACCGAATGCCGAGCGTGTGAGTGTGGTAGGCGATTTTAATGAGTGGGACGGCCGTCGCCATCCCATGCGTTTCCACAATAAAAACGGCATTTGGGAAATCTTTATCCCCGGTATTGGTGAAGGCACGCTCTACAAATACGAAATTAAAACCCACTACATGGGGTATATGGTTACCAAAACCGATCCGGTAGGTTTCTTCAACGAACTGCGCCCCAAAAACGCATCCATCGTCTGGGATATTGATAAATACGAATGGAATGATGCCGAATGGATGGAAAATCGTAGTGAACGCCAATCTATTGACGCGCCAATTAGTATTTATGAAGTCCATTTAGGCTCGTGGCGGCTAAAAAATGGCTGGGAATGGCTCACGTATAATGATTTGACCAACCAATTGGTGCCCTATGTACGCGACATGGGCTATACACATATCGAACTGCTGCCAATTGCTGAGCATCCCTTTGACGGTTCCTGGGGATATCAGGTAACCGGTTTCTTCGCGCCAACCTCTCGATTTGGGACGCCAGATGAATTCCAGGCCTTTGTTGATGCCTGCCACCAAAATAATATTGGTGTTATTTTAGATTGGGTGCCGGCCCACTTCCCTAAAGATGAACATGGATTGGGCTTTTTCGATGGCACCCATCTATACGAACACGCCGACCCGCGCAAAGGCGCACATCCAGATTGGGGTACATATATTTTTAATTACGGCCGTAACGAAGTCACCCAATTCCTGGTTAGCAACGCCCTCTTCTGGTTGGACAAATACCATATTGACGGGTTACGTGTCGATGCTGTTGCTTCAATGCTTTATTTAGATTTTTCCAGGGCTCCTGGTGAATGGGTTCCCAATCGTTTTGGTGGACGTGAAAATATCGAAGCTATCAATTTCATCCGCCGTTTTAATGCCAGTGTTAAAAAGAATTATCCCGACGCCATCACACTGGCCGAAGAATCTACATCCTGGCCTGGCGTTACCAAACCGGTTGAGGAAGACGGCCTCGGCTTCACTTTCAAATGGAATATGGGCTGGATGCACGATTCCCTGCAATATTTTAGCAGCGATCCTGTTTATCGTTCTTATCAGCATGGCACACTAACATTCTCATTATTGTATGCGTTCAGTGAAAACTTCGTGCTGCCGTTTTCACATGATGAAGTGGTGCATTTGAAGAAGAATATGCTGGATAAAATGCCGGGCGACACCTGGCAAAAATTTGCTAATTTACGCGCATTGTATGGGTATCAATGGAGCCATCCGGGCAAAAAGTTGCTTTTCATGGGTACAGAATTTGGCCAATGGCGCGAATGGAGTGAAGCACGCAGCCTCGACTGGCATTTGCTTGATCAAGATGCAAAACACCGGCAGCTGCAGCATTTTTTGCGCACACTTAATCAGCTCTATAGCAGTGAAACTGCCCTACATACCGACAGCAAAGCCTGGGATGGTTTCCAATGGGTCGATTTGCTTGATGGCCATCGCAGTGTCCTGGCTTATGCACGCATTGCTCCGGAAACGCATGAAACCATCCTGGTTGTCTGCAACTTCACTCCTGTTGTGCGTTATAATTATCGCCTTGGTGTGCCGAAGGCCGGTAGTTATGTAGAAATCCTCAATAGTGATGCAGCCGAATTTGGCGGCAGTGATGTTACGAACAGCATACAAGACAGCACCCCCACCCCGTGGCATGATCAGGA
>JAGRDI010000045.1 GCA_020432765.1 Anaerolineales bacterium
CGCGCTATCCTAACAAAAGCCGTAGTATACTAGCAAACGGCCGTTGTGCGAAAAAGGAAACAAAATGATAGATTTTTATGCTGATCCCAAAAACGTTGAAGATTACATCAAAATGGCAGAGGGTTATGATGGCAAAGAGTTGATTCCGCTTTTGAACCCATACTTACCAGAAGGCGCATCCGTGTTGGAGTTAGGCATGGGACCTGGCGTTGATTTAGACATATTAAGCCAAAGATATCAGGTGACTGGCTCGGATCGTTCGCCAATCTTTTTAGAACGGTATCGTCAGAAAAACGAAAATGCTGATTTGTTGCTGCTCGATGCCATCACATTGGAAACAGAGCGTCGTTTTGATGCGATTTATTCAAACAAAGTGCTCCACCATCTTACGCCTGAAGAGTTAAAACAATCTTTGGAAAAACAACGGCAACTGTTAAATGTAAATGGTGTTTTATTACATTCGTTTTGGTATGGTGATGAGGAAGAGACAATGCATGGTATGCACTTTACCTATTATACCGAGGGATCATTGCGTGCATGTGTGAGCAATGCCTTTGATGTTTTGGCTTTGCGTAGGTTCACTGAGATGGATCCGGATGATTCGTTTTATATCATTCTACGTAAATCGGATTGACAATTCGAGCTATAATTTACATTATTGCCAACCCGTTAAAACTTATGTGTTGCTGTCACTTGCTTCCCCGCATAATCTCAAAATCAAACTCGCCAACCGCATTGGAAGAAGTCATGGGCACACCGCCACATGCCACCTGCGTCATGAAAAAATAGTTGGTTTCAACATCGCCTAGACGGTTGTAGACCATATACGCGGAAGAGACATCAGGATAGGTGGGGGTGTCGGGTGTGTCATAAGGTACTGTGGACTCAAATAAATCATAGGTATGAAGCGCATTGATATTATCCCACGAAAGGAGAACATTGGAGGGCAAAACGGCCGTAATACCCAACTGCCATGTCTCAAATGATGCTGCGCATAATTGACATGCAGTTATGTCAAGACAAACTGTTTTAGGCTCAAGAATATCTTCAACACCGTTGAGTAATTGACTCATCCAATAATAGTACAATCCCGTCGTTGGCACAGTATCAATATATTCACCATTTGCCTCAGCCGTACTGTGAATAACCGTTGCATCTTCAATATTCGAGTTGCTGCCACGATATATGCGGTATTGCTCTGCTGTAGGTGGTGGAATAAGAGCTGATGTCCATGTGATGTTGACATCATTGTCTACCACATGAGTTACATCCCACGTTTCAATACCGCCGCCGCCTGTTGGCACACCGGCTAATACAACGGCAATGGCATCAGCAACAACATAATTTCCGGGTACGTCATCATTAAAGGTGGTTGCTTCTATATCAATATAATCAAATGGACTCCCAATCAAAAAATAGCGCCCCAAATAAGCCCATTCTGTATTCCAATTGGGTAAGTCGTCATAAGATGTATTGGGGTAAGCTGCTTGCACCAAGATTACTGCATCATAGGAATTGCCCATCGAACGCACAGTGTAGCGCACACCGATTGATTTATTATCGGCAAACGGATCCCCATCTAAATCCGGAATATGTGCAAACACATCATGAGATCCTCCAATCGATACATCATCAATGTACCATCTAGCCTTGCAATTATCGTTAGCCGGGTTGCCAACAGTGGCACGGTGGTATGTATTGCCTGGTCCATAGGCATCACTATCAGTTGCTTCTGTCCAGCAAGTACCAAATGTCTGAAAAGTGCCGCTAGAACTATTATCAAAAATTTTATAAGATCCATTTAGATTAGGGTAGGGCCAGGTATAATTAGGGTTATCGCTGGGATAAATTCCATCGGTATTAAGGATAACAGGGTCGCGGATCCACAGATCCTCACTGCCAATATATTGATCGTTATTGTTTATAACACTTATTGGTTCATGGGCAGGACTTACCCACCCGTAAGGATTCACAGCAAAGCTGTCGGGCTGTTCCGCTTGATTAATATAGGCACGGTTGACCTCAAAGTGTAAATGCACGCCACAATGGATATCGTCCACAACATCGCCACAGTCCCCATCAATGCCAAAGACATTGCCCGTGTTGCCACCGATACCCACAATTCTGGCTGTGGACATAAAATCCACATCAAATGTATCATCTACCTGCACCGTGATACTGCTCAGATGTCCATAAATTGATTCATAATCGGTATCTCCATGCTGCACACGGACGGTTAAGCCTGTGGAGTTTCGATGATTGGCCGGATTGGCCCAGCCAGCAAATGTCACAGTGCCTGAACCCGCAGCAAGCACCGGTTCATACACAATGGAGTAATCAATTCCTTGATGCGTGTTATAACCATACCCATTACCAAATGTGCCATCGTAATGCATGACATAGGGTTGAGTACCATTATGGTCAAATATCTGCCACACCTCCTCATCTTCATAAAAAATGTACCAGAAAATATGGGGAGCAGCAGGACTTTCCTCATCAGCAAATCCAACCTGTATAAAAACAGCCAGCAAACAGGCAACGAGCAGTAAAATGCATCCGATTTTCCTAAATTTTATTGTAGCCAACATAATATGCCCTCCATTAGAGACCTTAACAAATGATCAATCGTCAGTGTCACTAAGCGACGCTTCGCCCAAAATCGTGAATTCTATAAGCTTGCAGTAAATCAGCGAATATTACTCCTCAAGGGCAACCCAAAACGGAACTTCCCACCTACTTCCCTGAGGAAATGCAAAAACGGGATAAAGTATATCCTCTTCAATATCAAGAAGAGAGAGAATGATAGTATTCATAGGTTTTTCAGCCACATTATTTTCAGGCTGTGTCGTTTCCTCTGGTACCGGCTTTAACACTACGACAAATTGATTTCCCTCTCCCAGCCACCCATATGGTGTAGCAAGTGTCGCATGATTTTTCCCAGCAACCCTTACATCGCCGGTATTGATATTGAGAATACGTACCCCTCGTTCTTCGTGGACAGGCGAAAAATCCTGTTGAAGCAATAAGGTGCCGTCATCAGACCAGTTTTCTTTTTTATTGGACCCAGCTGGTGCATGCATTAAAAATTGAACATCTTGATCATTTGGCGACCAGGCCACCAAATCTTCATTCTCATCTAAATAGGCTAATAAATCACTATCTGGTGACCATAAGAGGGTTGAGAAATTAGTGTTGCCTGTAGAAATGTTATTTGTGGTAAATTGCTCAACTCCATCAGCGTTCACGACAGTTAAATTATTTACATTGACCGTTGATGTTAGAGCAAGCAACTCGCCATTAGGGGACCATGCTAAACGAACAAACCAGTCATTATCCGAGAAACCTGTAAATGAATAAGGAATAATCTCTCTAGTGTTGGCATCAATCAAAAAAACACTTTTGAAATCCGGTTGTTGAGTACCACTTATTGCAACTGCAACAGTCCCTATACTCGATACTTCAATTAGCCAATCAATACCCCAAGGCAGATTTGCAAGCTCTGTCTGTTCAAATGTTTGGGCATCAATTTGAGCCAATGTGTTTTCATCAACGCGTTCATATATAAAGCGGCTGTCATGGCTCCACACTGGCGCATTACTGCTGCTAAATTCTCCAGGTAAAGTCAATCCGTCTCCACGCAGTGCCTTTTCCTCTCGGTCATAGATTTGAAGTTGATTAATTCTTGGGTTTGGATATGAACTGCAAGGAGTGTCGCCTGACGATTCATGTGTATCAATGGCAGATAAAATAGCTAACTGTTTCTTGTCCGGAGAAAGGGTGCTTTTTAGCATGTAAAAGCCATCCAATAGCAGCTCGTTTTGCCATATGCCTTCCTCTTGATAAACACGATAAAGGCCATAATTAGGGGCTGAACCGCCCGACTCACATTTTGGTTCAGTGGTCATAAAGAAGAAAAATTCAGTTCCAAAATCAGGTTGCATGCCTCCGAGGGTTGGCTTGGGTATCTCCGTGGGCAGCTGGGTCGTCACCACATCTGCTATGGGCGTGGGTGTGGTGATCACAATGGGTGTACCTGTGGTTTCAGCAGGAACCACAGTGGCCACACTCACGGTTGATGGGGCTGATGTTTCTGTAACAATCGCTTTCAATGCTGGTATTGTGACTGTACTTTCCTCTGTAACAGTCACTGGTGCAGGCGCAACATTTTCTGGTGAGCATGCTGACAAGCAAAAAATCACGCTTAAAACCCAAACCAAAATATGCTTTTTCACTGTGTTTATCATATCGACTCTGAATTTTTCCATAACTGAATTAAGGTGAACTTAACCAGACAGGATGGCGTGCAATAACAGCTGCATCAGTATGACGGGCATACTCGCCGTTCAGATGAGACACCCAAATACTATCATTGGCTGTAAATGCCAGGCTGTCTCCTTGTGGGGACCAGGCAATGTCATAGACAAGGGTTGCTTCAAAATCTGTCAACTGGGATATTTGTTTAGATGTTATATCGACCAGATAAATGTTACTATGCAAAGCAGATGCTATATGGTCGGCGTTTATGTCGTCAGGGTTCTCTCTTTGTATAAAAGCAATGGCAGCATTATCCGGTGACCATTTAGCAGCATAACCATGTCCGCCATCAATCTCGGCTAAGAATTGTGTATTGTGGTGAGCTATCTTGAAGTCACTTTGATGAACAGCTTCAATCTCGATATCTGCAACCCACAATTCTCCGATCTGGTAGGGGATATTGCTGTCTGGAATTGTCACATATAGAAGCTTTGGGTCTTTAATTGAAGAGAAACCCGTTTGAGACGATGATGGGAAACCCGTTTCTGAAAAACTTATTTGAGCAATAATTTTGTCAGGGAATTTTTCTAATACAACATATTCCGCTGTATCGCTATCAAAAACGCCCAGCTCACTCCCCAAACCCAAGCCAGGACTTGCCGCGTAAAAAATTAGTTTGGTCTGAAATTTGATCACGTCGCAGGATATGACTCCTGCATTAGCTGTCGCCACGACTTGCCGCGTAAAAAATTAGTTTGGTCTGGGTTGGGTGTACGGCGGCTGCATATGTGTCTTTTGGAAGTGGCAGAAGCTTTGTTTGAGAGGTAGTCAAATTGTGGGCGTATACACCGGTGGGGTAATGGAGCCGCTTAAAAAGAAAGATATCCGAGTTGCGCAGCCATGTTAAGAAAAACCCTTCCTGAATAGCGATTGATTGCCCGGTTGTCAAATCTGTTATTTTGAGTAATGACCGTGCATGGCAATTGTATTCAATCACATCCCACTTTTCGCCGGGAGATAGATGCTGCGCATCAGCTGCACACAATGATGGTTGTGTTATAGGCGGAACTTTTTCTTGTTGCGTTGCAGAAAGCAATTGATTAGTGCTTAACGAGACTGTGTACACAGAAACTGTGTTTACAGAAACTGTATGTGTATTAGATTGCGCTGCAGCAGGGGATGGAGGGGTGTAAAGGAGGTAAGCTATTGGGGGGGGGAGGGGAATTATTTGATTTTGCCCGTCAACAGCGGCTGACATGCGCAAAATTGCAAAACTGAATGCAAGTACACCTACTAGAACTAGAAAAAAGAGGATATTACTTCTTGATTTAACCCCAAAATTTTCTTTTGATAACATTGTGAAATTCCCTCCATTTTACGAAATAGAACTTCCCGGAACCTTAACAAGATTTTTTTAGTATAGGTGATCTTCCGGTTAAAGTAAATAGACAAAATTTCAATGTCAAAGCCATAAACCTTGTGCTTGCAATGTAGCCATCAACATTTTGCTGATGCGCTGATGTAACGCTTTGGGATATTTGAAATCAGAGGTGTAATAATCGGTTACTTTTGTAATCCCCGCATCGGCTATCTTTGTGCGGACGGATTCGATCGCGTTATAACGTGCCCACGCTTTTTCTTCTCGATCTGCATGTGCTGCCCGAATTTCTGCATCTGATAAACGTTGATATTTTTCTTGATGTACCATCACTTCGATCGGCAGCCGATCACGCAGTGGTGGATTTTCTGCTGGATGTCCAATGACCAAACTTGTTACCGGAAAAACACCTTGGGGGAGTTCCAAAAGCTCAATGATTTGGTCGGCTGCCCACCAGGTTGTGCCCATATAGCAGATGCCCAGCCCGATAGATTCAGCCGTCAAGCTGATAGTTTGTGCGGCGATTGTCGCGTCTACTGTGCCTGTCAAGAAGCCTAACAAATCGTCAAAGCTCTGTTTGGAGTTATTGACACGAATCCATTCACGCATCCGAAATACATCCGCACAAAATGTGAGCACGAGCGGTGCTTCTAGCACCATCTGCTGTTCACCATGTAGTTCATACAGGTTACGTTTTTGGGCTTCATCTCTGGTTACTATCACTGACCAGGTTTGCATATTGCCGGAGCTAGAACTGCGTAAGCCAGTGAGCAGAAGATCATTTAACAAGGCATCATCGATATTTTGCGATGTGAAGGAGCGAATAGAGCGGTGGGAGTTGGCTAATTTAAACATATGGAAATTATAACGGCCGTTTACAGGGCTACAACAAATGATAACAAATTAAGTGGATTCAATAAAAAACAAAGGGTCATCTATGCTGTTGCCATAGATGACCCTTTGGAAAAAAGGAGAATTGCAGTTTGGGAGGTGGACTGTTAGTTGATTTTCAATCAAACTGCTTGGGATGCTGTCGTTAATTGATCCGCTGGTTGTTCTTTTTGTGACCGTGTACGGTAATAGCCGAGCGCTGCCAGACCAGTAATGATTACGGCCGCACCGACTGCGAAAGCGGCTAAGGTTGGTTCACCAGATGCGATGGCTGAAGCACGAATGCCAAACAAAGCCCACACGAGCACGCCAGCATATGCCAGGTTGCGACGATTGATTAAAAGGATGGCAGCCACGAGCACGGCCGTCCCAATCATAATCATCG
>JAGRDI010000046.1:0-14524 GCA_020432765.1 Anaerolineales bacterium
TCGATAGTGGATCAGCAGGTTGTGCTGAATCCAACGTTATTTTTTGTACATACCAACGATAATGACTGCCATGTTGCAGCCGCCAGGTGAGAAAACGGCCGTTTACGCCGCATGGCAAAATCAAATCAACATTATCATTGACGAACGAAACGAATAGATAAATAAAAATGAGTACAAAATAACCTCAATTGAGCAAAGTTTAAAAAGGAGTTGACACAGTTGGCATTTATGATAGAATTTCCCTTCGTATGTCTGACTAAATAACTCGCAAACGTAACGTGGTTACCAACTAAATAAATTGTGTGAGATGGAGGCCATCGCATTTAATCGATGGCCTCCATTTGTCGCGAATTGGCAGAACGCTAACTCGCACGATAACGCACATTTCAAGTAGTACGAAATTAACCGCTGAGGGCGGAAGGAGTGGAAAGTTCCTCACTTGCGCATTCTCTGCGGTTAATTGTTGTGTAAGGTAGTTGAAAATGATTCCAACTGCTGTGAAATTAGATAACTTAGATTTAAGGAAAAAGTGAGCAACAACTTTTTAAAAGGAGATAAGCGTGCCGACAATTAATCAACTCGTGCGCAAAGGGCGTACAGCTAAGTCCAAGAAAAGCACTGCTCCAGCATTGCAGTGGACTTTTAACTCTTACAAACAACGGCGAACTCGTCAGCCCAAAGGTGCCCCGCAAAAACGGGGAGTTTGTACTCAGGTAAAGACAATGACACCGAAAAAGCCCAATTCGGCTTTGCGTAAAGTGGCACGTGTACGCCTTACAAATCAAATTGAAGTGACTGCCTATATTCCGGGCGAAGGTCATTCTTTACAGGATCACTCTGTGGTATTAATCCGTGGCGGGCGTGTAAAAGACTTGCCCGGTGTTCGTTATCATATTGTTCGTGGTACGTTAGATGCCAGTGGCGTTGATCGTCGGAAAAAGGGTCGCTCTAAGTACGGCACGAAGACTCCGAAATAGATTTCGTGGTTATTAGGAAGGGATTGAGATATGCCAAGACGTTTTCGCCCAGAAAAACGCGCTGTTGAACCAGATTTGAAATATGACAATGTGCGCGTATCAATGTTTATTAATCGGTTGATGAAAAGCGGTAAAAAATCTACAGCACGTCGGATTTTGTACGACAGCTTTGATTTAATTGAAGGGCGTGCCAATAAGCCGCCGTTAGATATTTTTGAGCAGGCATTACAAAATGTAACACCACAAGTTGAAGTGAAACCTCGCCGTGTTGGTGGGGCAACCTACCAGGTGCCTGTGCCTGTGGATGGTCATCGTCAGATTTCATTGGCGATGCGTTGGCTTTTGGGCGCTGCGCGTAGTCGTGGCGGCCGCTCCATGGCTGAAAAATTGGCCGGTGAAATTATGGATGCTGCAAATTTGCAAGGCGCTGCCATAAAGAAGAAAGATGATACGCATCGCATGGCTGAAGCGAATCGTGCTTTCTCTCACTTCCGGTCTTAAGCTAGGTAATTGTTGATGAGTAGTTTTTCTTTAGATCGAGTTCGGAATATTGGCATCATTGCACATATTGATGCGGGTAAGACGACCACCACGGAACGAATCCTGTACTATACGGGGGTTATTCATCGTATGGGTGAAGTGCACGAAGGCACGGCTACGATGGACCACATGGAACAGGAACAAGAACGTGGTATTACTATCACGTCTGCAGCCACAACAACATTTTGGCTCGATCACCAGATCAATATTATTGATACACCTGGTCACATTGACTTCACTGCAGAAGTGCAGCGCAGTTTACGCGTACTTGATGGCGGTGTTGTGGCTTTTGATGCCGTTGCTGGTGTAGAACCACAATCGGAAACGGTCTGGAGACAGGCTGATGATTATAATGTCCCGCGTATCTGTTTTGTGAATAAGATGGATCGCATTGGTGCAGATTTTAAGCGCACCATCAAAATGATCCGCGAACGGTTAAATGCAAATCCGATTGCGGTTCAATTACCGATTGGTAGTGAAGCTAATTTCCGTGGTATTGTTGATTTGTTAACAATGGAAGCTGCTATTTGGGAGGATGATGATCTTGGTGCAGTGCCGATTATCACTGAGATTCCTGAAGAAGTACGTGAAGAGGCAGAAAAAGCACACCAAAATATTATTGAATATATCGTTGAGACCGACGATGATTTGATGGAACGTTACCTCGATGGTGAGGAAATCTCACCAGAAGAGCTGCGTGCTGCTTTGCGTAGAGCAACGATTGCTGGTGATGCAACGCCTGTTTTGTGTGGTACGGCTTTGCGGAATAAGGGTGTGCAGCGGGTTTTAGATGCAATTGTACACTATTTGCCTTCTCCGTTAGATGTGCCACCAATGGAAGGGATTAACCCTTTTACTGAGAAAATAGAGTTGCGTTCGGCTGATGATGACGAGCCTTTGTCAGCACTGGTTTTTAAAATTGTGACGGATCCTTATGTGGGACGCCTTGCTTATTTCAGAGTATATTCTGGCGTTTTACAATCAGGCAGTACGGTGCTGAACAGTACTAAGAATAAGAAAGAACGTATCGGTCGTATCTTGCGTATGCATGCTGACCGCCGTGAAGATCTCACAGAAGTGCGTGCAGGTGATATTGCAGCAACGTTAGGCTTAAAGAATACTTTTACAGGTGAGACGTTAAGTGATCCAAAAGCCCCGTTAATTCTAGAAGCGATTGTATTCCCTGAACCCGTTATTAATTTGGCGGTTGAGCCGAAAAGTAATGCTGACCAGGAAAAAATGGGGCTGGCGCTTAAAGCCCTGTCGGAAGAAGATCCAACTTTTCGAATTAAAACAGATGATCAGACCGGACAAACTGTATTGTCTGGTATGGGAGAGCTGCATTTAGAAGTGTTGGTTGATCGAATGCTGCGTGAATTTCGTGTCGCTGCGAATGTTGGCAAACCACGTGTTGCTTACCGTGAAACGATTACACGTACTGTTGAAAAAGCAGACGGCCGTTTTGTGCGTCAATCAGGTGGCCGTGGCCAATATGGTCATGTAGTCATGCGTTTTGAACCGTTAGAACCAGGTTCTGGTGTCATATTTGAAGATGCGATTGTAGGTGGTACTGTCCCGCGTGAATACATAAAAGCTGTAGAGGCTGGCGTTCGCGAAGCTATGGATGGTGGCGTATTGGCTGGTTATCCGATTGTAGATATTAAAGCTACATTATATGATGGCTCTTACCATGATGTGGACTCATCAGAAATGGCCTTCAAAATAGCTGGTTCTATTTCTGTAAAAGAAGGGTTGCCTAAAGGTCGCCCAGTATTGCTTGAGCCGATTATGTCGGTTGAAGTTATTGCACCAGAAGATTATACCGGTGATGTGATTGGGAACCTATCTGCTAATCGTGGCATGATTGAGGGTATGGAATTACGCAGCGATGGTGCGCAGTCCGTTAGATCGAAAGTGCCTTTGGCTATGATGTTTGGTTATGCCACTCGTTTGCGTTCCATGACACAAGGGCGCGGTACTTTTACGATGGAATTTAGCCATTATGCGCCAATGAGTGAATCCCTGGCACGCGATGTTTTGCAGGGTGGATAAGTATATAGGCGGTTTGAACCTTTAAGATTTGTTTAAAGATCGCTTAAGGGTTGGAATTATACGATTTGTTTTTAAAACATGAGTGAGGAATTTCCAAAAAGCTCCTTTGATGATTAAAAAACGTTTTTAGGAATTACCTAAGTTACAGAGGGAAGTGAAATTATGGGCAAAGAAAAATTTGTGCGCGAAAAGCCACATGCGAATATAGGAACCATCGGTCACGTAGACCATGGCAAAACGACCCTGACAGCCGCCATAACAAAAGTGCTGTCGCTGAAAGGGTTAGCAGACTTCTCGGCATTTGATCAAATCGACAATGCCCCCGAAGAAAAAGAGCGCGGAATTACGATTGCTATCTCGCACGTCGAGTACGAAACCGAAAATCGTCACTACGCACATGTTGACTGCCCCGGTCACCGGGATTACATTAAAAACATGATCACAGGCGCAGCACAAATGGATGGTGCGATATTGGTTGTCTCGGCACCCGATGGCCCCATGCCACAAACACGCGAACACATTCTGTTGGCCCGTCAAGTAGAAGTACCCGCCATCGTCGTCTTCCTCAACAAAGTTGACATGATGGACGATGAAGAATTATTAGAACTGGTTGACCTGGAATTGCGCGAACTGTTGGACATATATGAATTCCCTGGTGACGAGACACCAATCGTCCAGGGCAGTGCGCTGGTTGCCTTGGAGTGTGCAAGCACGGATGTGAACGCACCAGAATATGCTCCGATATTAGAGCTGATGCGCGTCGTAGATGAATACATTCCACAGCCGGTACGTGCAACAGACAAACCATTTATGATGGCAGTAGAAGATGTTTTCTCGATCAAAGGTCGTGGGACAGTCGTGACCGGTCGTGTAGACCGAGGCACAATGAAACCAAACACCGAAGTCGAAATTGTCGGCTTACGTGACGATATCCGCAAAGTAACTGTGACATCAATGGAAATGTTCCACAAAATTCTGGACAAAGTAGAAGCAGGCGACAATGCGGGTTTACTGCTGCGTGGAGTTGCTCGCGACGAAATTGAGCGTGGGCAAGTACTTGCTGCCCCCAAAAGCATAACACCGCACAAGAAGTTCCGTAGTGAAGTATATGTATTGCGGAAAGATGAAGGGGGACGGCATAAGGCATTTTTCCCAGGGTATCGACCCCAATTCTACATTCGAACCATGGATGTGACGGGATTGATCACATTGCCAGATGGTGTTGAGATGGTGATGCCGGGTGACAGTGTTAACCTGGATGTCGAACTGATCACACCAGTAGCTTTGGAAGTGGGCAGCCGTTTTGCTATCCGTGAAGGTGGCCTCACCGTTGGTGCGGGTGTCATCACGAAGATTCTTGACTAAGAGTAACACTTATCGTATGGTGTAATGCATACACAAATAGCATTACGCCATACGCATTATAGGTAAGCAGTAATGGCTAAAAAGGCAACTCGTTCACATATTATTCTGGCTTGTACTGAATGTAAAGAACGTAATTACATCACAGAGAAAAATCGCCGCAACGATCCAAGCAGGCTTGAACTTAACAAGTACTGCCCACGTTGTCGCACACATCAACCACATCGCGAAACACGTTAAATTTACGTGTTTTTATAGGGGGTTAGCTCAATTGGTAGAGCGACGGTCTCCAACACCGTAGGCTGCGGGTTCGATTCCTGCACCCCCTGTCAGTTGAATTTGAAATAAGAAGCTGGCTCGAAGTAATTCACCAGCTTCTTATTGATGTATAAGGAACTAACTGTGGCAAAGAATAACAAGGAATCTTCAGACAAGAAAGCATCGAATCAGCCGAATGCATTGGTTCGTTACCTGCGTGAAACACGTGGGGAAATGCGAAAGGTAACCTGGCCAACCCGCCAGGAATCCACACGCCTTACGGGCATTGTGATTGGTGTCACACTAATTTTTGCAGCCTTTCTTTGGTTAGTTGACTTCATCTTTTCCAATAGCTTGCACTGGATAATTGAATTATTCATTAACGCATAAGCACACCTTGCCCAACCAGGTTGGCCGCATAATTCAGAGAAATGAGTGAACATTCATGAGTGAAGAAGCCGAAGAACTGCCGGAATCCGGAATATTAGAAACAAATACAGCCAGCGATGAACGATCGTGGTTTGTCGTCCATTGTTATTCGGGTTACGAAAACAAGGTGCGCCACAGCATTGAACAACGTATTGAAACAATGGATATGCAAGACAAAATTTTCGATGTCGTTGTCCCTACTGAAGAAGAAATTGAAATCAAAGATGGTAAACGCCGCACTGTAGAACGTCGTGTTTTTCCGGGCTATATTCTGGTTGAAATGCTCATGAGCGAGGATTCCTGGTATGTTGTACGCAATACGCCCGGTGTAACAGGTTTTGTTGGTATGGGCAATGAACCAACACCATTGCGACCAGACGAAGTTGCAAAAATCATGAACCGCATGGAAGCAGAAGCACCTAAAGTGAAATTTGACTTCCAGGTTGGTGAAAAGGTTCGTATTGGCACAGGACCATTTGCTGATTTCATTGGAACGGTTGCTGAGATCGATGCCGATCGTGCCAAAGTGCGAGTGATGGTATCATTCTTTGGTCGTGAAACCCCGGTTGAATTAGATTTCTTACACGTGGAAAAAGTGTAAAGTTAATTTAGGCTCGCAACTGATCCACTGATTGCGAGTAGTTTACAAATAACGGTAAGGAGGAGCCTGTAGGTAATACTTACATGGCGATAAGACTCCCCGGAGAATATAATGGCGAAAAAAGTCAAAGCAGTAGTAAAAATTCAGATTCAAGGTGGCAAAGCAAATCCTGCACCACCAGTTGGTACCGCGTTGGGTCCGCACGGCATCAATTTGATGCAATTCTGTAAAGAATACAATGCGAAAACATCCAGCAATGTAGGTCAAGTTATTCCGGTAGAAGTAACTGTGTTTCAAGATGGCAGTTTCAAGTTCATTTTGAAAACGCCACCAGCAGCGGATCTGCTAAAAAAGGCAGCTGGCATCAGAAGCGGTTCAGCAGAACCAAATCGTGATAAGGTGGGTAAAGTCACACACGCACAATTACAAGAAATCGCTGAAATCAAGATGAAAGATCTAAATGCTAATGATATGGAAAGCGCGAAGAAAATCATCACAGGTACAGCACGCAGTATGGGCCTTTCAATCGTTGATTAATCGGTCAAATACGCAATTATTACAAGTGGGAGAATCGATTAACCGATTCGTTAAAACCACAAGGAGTTAATATGCCTAAAAGAGGACGAAAATATCTGGAAGCGGCGGCAAAAATCGACCGCAATAAATTATACACAAGAAGCGAAGCCGTTGCTTTAGTTAAGGAAACAGCCTTTACTAAATTTGACCCAACCGTCGAAATTCACTTACGCATGGGTGTAGACCCGCGTCATGCAGACCAACAAGTGCGTGATGTCGTCGTTTTGCCACACGGGTTAGGCAAAAAAGTTGTGGTTTTGGTATTCGCTGAAGGTGAAGATGCGCAAGCAGCTTTAGACGCTGGTGCGGATATCATTGCAGATGACGAAGTCATCACAAGAATTCAAGGCGGCTGGGTTGATTTTGATGTTGCCATGGCTGTGCCAACAATGATGGGGAAGGTGGGTCGTTTAGGACGTATTTTAGGCCCTCGTGGTCTGATGCCGAATCCGCGTGCAGGTACAGTTGCTCCAGGATCAGATTTGCCTCGTTTAATTCATGAAGCCAAAGCTGGTCGCGTCGAATTTCGCGTTGATCGTACAGCCAATATTCATTCCCCCATTGGCAAAGCCAGCTTCACTCAGCAACAGTTGGAAGAAAATATGCAAGCTTTATTAAACGCCATCAAACGCGCACGGCCGGCAGCGACAAAAGGTATTTACCTGCGTTCCGCTACATTAGCAAATACAATGGGACCTGGCATTAAGCTTGACCCAATTGAGGCGTTTGCAACATAATTATTTACAATCTAAGGGAGATGATTTTCTCTTTTTGATTAACAATCGAATTTTCTCTACTTAAGAAAGTTGGAGACAATGTGATTTGTCTTAATTTCCAGCCGAGGTGGGGTTCTAAATGTTAATTAATGCTGTAGTAAGCTAATAATGCAACGCATTTTTAGTTGGTTATAGTTATTTTTGAATCAGGAATCCTCATGCCGGTTGGTATGAGGATTTTTTATTACCCTTTAAGGAGGTGATATTCTTTGGCAATTTCAAAAGCACGTAAAGATGAATTAGTCGCCCAGTATAAAGAGTTGATTGACAAGAGCGATGGGATTTTCCTCGCTGAATATACGGGCATGTCGGTTAAAGACATGGAAAGTCTGCGTATAAAAATACGTGAAGCTGAGGGTGGGTTTTATGTTACAAAAAACACGCTCTTAAAAATCGCGCTTGCAGAGTCTGACCGTCCAATACCAGATGATCTGTTGGTTGGTCAAATTGCAACAGGATTTGCGCTTGGTGAAGCACCAACTTTAGCAAAAGCTATGGTTGATTTCGCAAAAACATCAGAAAACCTGACACTCAAAGGCGGTTTGATGGTAAATTCGACGTTGACAGCTAAACAAATTGAAGCTCTTGCGGATTTACCGTCACTCGATCAATTGCGCGGTCAAATCATTGGTCTGATTAGTGCACCTGCGCAAGGTATTGTGTCTGCGCTCACGAATGGTGTACGCCAAGTTATCAATGTGGTTGATGCCTACGCTAAAAGCGAAGAGGGCGAGACAACAGCTGAAGCAGCTTAGTTTCAAGTTTATTGCTAATCAGCTTGTCATGTTGTTAGTTGACAGCCAAATACTTAACTTATTAACAATTCAAGTCAATGTCTGCTTTTGCAGGTATGACAATTAACAAAAATTTAAACTTAAAGTCTGGAGGACTATTTTATAATGGCTAATTTAGAAAAAATCGTTGACGATTTAAGCAGCTTAACCTTGTTAGAGGCAGCGGAGCTTACAAAAATGTTAGAAGAAAAATGGGGTGTTAGCGCAGCCGCACCAATGGCTATGGGCATGATGCCGATGGGTGCGGCTGGTGCGGCTGAAGAAGAAGAAGAAGAACAAACCGAATTCAATGTTGTATTAAAAGATATTGGACCTAAAAAAATAAATGTTATTAAAGAGGTTCGTGCTTTAACATCGTTGGGTTTAAAAGAAGCAAAAGAAGTTGTTGACCAACTCGGCACTATCATGGAAGGTGTTAGCAAAGAAGCAGCTGAAGACGCTAAAGCTAAATTGGAAGCTGCTGGAGCAGTTGTCGAACTAAAATAGACGGCTTATACCTTAAATAACAAATGAAGAAGCCGATCAAATATGATCGGCTTTTTTGCATTTTACTCTAATGATCAGTTTTATTCTGGCATCCCAATCGCCAAGAAGACAAGCGTTATTAGGTTTGGTTGGATTTCCTTTTGAGGTACAAATCGCTAATGCCAATGAGGAAAGCGTGACCGATTCCAATCCGTCTGTAAATGTTGTGGAAACAGCGCGGTTGAAGGCTAATATGATTGCCAATCATATTAAACGGCCGTTTCCCTCCCATACCATCCTCATTGCAGCAGATACGACTGTTGTTTTGGATGATCAAATGTTAGGCAAACCCAATTCGACGTATCAGGCGCGGCAAATGCTTATTGCTTTACGCAACCGTAAACATGCTGTGCATACCGGTCTTGTATTGCTAGATTTCTCAAGTGGAATGGAAGTGACCGGTGTACATACCGCTTATGTCACTATGCGCAACTATGGCGATGATGAGATTGAAGCTTATGTCGCCAGCGGCGACCCGATGGACAAAGCAGGTGCTTATGCGATTCAACATCCACAATTCAATCCAGTAGCACAGTTAGACGGCTGCTACTTGGGCGTAATGGGGTTATCAGTTTGTCATCTTTTGCACTTGTTGACACATTTTAATGTGCCGCTTGCTGCCGATTTAACGGCCGTTTCCACAGCTCACCAACAATACCCCTGCCAACTCTTTAACCAACTCACGCGAAAATAAAGTAAATTCGGCCGTTCCTTCTCGTCATTTTAGAGAAGCCATGTTACAATTTTTGATATAAGCATGTAATCGAAAGTTTTCACTATTACAAGATATTGTTTAGGAAAAAATATGCATCCCAAGCTTCAACAAGCAATTGTAGCCACCCGCTCAGGCAGAAAAAAAGATGCCCAACATCTGCTAATTGATACTTTACGTGACAATCCTGACGACGCAGATGCTTGGTATTTATTAAGTCAACTTGTTGAATCTGAAAACCGTCAAGTTTCTTACTTAAAAAAAACCGTTGACATTGATCCAACACATCCAAAAGCCAAACAAAGATTGATGCAATTAGGCGCGATACCTGTACCGGCTCCTATTTTCTCAGAAAGTCGCGAACCTGTGACAAACGTTGCTGAGAATGAGATTGTCATCTCCCAAAAGGCCACCTCACAAGAAGAGGAGACCGCACAGGAAAACAAAAAATTAGAAGTAGAATCGGAACCAGTCGCGCCACAACCTACACGCATAAACAAACAAAAATCACGTTCTGAAAACGCAAAAGTTGATACTGAATGGCGTAGGACAGCTGGTCAACCCGTTACTGAGAAAACTGAGAAAGCGGCGCAACCAGCCAAAGACCCGCAACCCGTCAAAACGCCGGATAAACAACCAGACACACCACAAACGAAGGCCAAACAAATACCTTGGCTCACGATATTATTAATCATCATTCTCATTGGCATTCTTGCATTGTTCGGTTATTGGCTGTATGTGTTTTTCTTCAGTTCATTTTGACCTGATACGGTGCGGGAAGAGAGAGCAGCCATGAGCGCTGCAACAAAACAAACGATAAGCCCACGATCTTGAAATTCACTTGCGGCTGTCAACATTTCTGTATATAGTCCAATTTATGAGTTCATTAGCGCCAATAGCAGCGGCCATGCAAACTGACCAGGGTCAAGTACGTGACCATAATGAAGATTTCATTGCTCGTTGGGAGCCGGTTAGCGCGGAAGAAGAAGCCGAACATGGTTGGCTCTATATCGTTGCTGATGGTGTTGGGGGAGCTGACGCTGGTGAGGTTGCTAGTCAATTCGCGACTGAACGCACTTTAGCCCAATATTTAGCACATAACGAAACTAAAAATCTTGGTGAACGCCTCGTCAATGCGATGCACGGGGCAAATACAGATTTGCGCCACCTTGTCGTCGAACGCAATGATAACAAACGTATGGCAACCACGATGGTCGCTGTGGGCATTCGTGATGGTATTGCTTATTATGGCAATGTGGGCGACAGTCGCGGCTATTTATGGCGACAAGGTGAATTACAGCAAGTCACCAAAGATCAAAGTCTGGTGGCTAAATTGGTGGAGGAAGGTGCAATTACTGAAGAGGAAGCAGCTATTCATCCCCATCGCAATGTAATTCTCTATAGTATCGGCTCCGAAAAATCACCTCAAATTGATCTCTTCGAGGTACAGCTTGAATTAGGCGACAAACTCTTTTTATGCTCTGATGGTTTGACCAGACATGTATCTGACAGCGAAATTTGTGAATTGATTGGCAGTGAGGATTTAGAAACGGCCGTTCCTATCCTGGTGGATCTCGCCAATCAACGTGGGGGTCAAGATAATATTACCGTCGCACTCATCAATTTTGGGGAATTTGTCGCCCCCGAAGAGAGTGTCATTGATTCTATACCAGAAATGACGGCCGTTGCAGCAGCCGAAAATCTAGCATCATCAAATGGTGCCTCAGCAAAATTTTTGTGGCCATTCACCATTTTTCTGGCATTTATCCAGACAATCTTGATCATAATGGTTTGGCTGCTTTTCCTTCGTCTATAACGGAAACAATTTCGATTTTTTACAAAACCACACAGTAATAAGGCAAATTTTATTCAAGAAAAAGTATCTTCTTAAAAAATTGGGGGCAATTGTAGGCTGGATCGATAATCCGACAGGCGGAATACCATTCCGACCCACAACGCTCCAAAATAATTGAGATGTTACAAGAATTTGTACATGCAGTTTTTTCTCGCCAGCGCCTTAAGTCGCGATCAACCAATGGAGTTTAAATGATACCAAAACTACGAATTGTTCCCCTAGGTGGTCTAGGGGAAATCGGTAAAAACATGACCGCCATCGAATTTGGGGAGCAGATTATCCTCATTGATGCCGGTATTATGTTCCCAGAAAATGATATGTTGGGCATTGATACCATCATTCCCGACTATTCATATTTAGATGATAAATTTGATAAAGTACTTGCAGTCCTGATCACACACGGACACGAAGATCACGTCGGTGCATTACCGCATCTCATGCAAGATATTGATGCGCCAATATATGCAACACCGCTTACATTGGGTCTGATCGAAGGTAAATTAAGGGGCGCGAATCTTCTGCATACTGTTGATTTACGTACCATTGAAGCAGGCGACATTTTCAATGTTGGTTCGTTCAAAATCGAACCCTTTCATGTCGCGCACAGCATTCCTGATTGTGTTGGTTTCGGGATTACAACACCGGTTGGTTTAATCGTACATACAGGCGATTATAAATTTGATCATACGCCGGCAGATGGCTGGCCGCCCGATTTTGCCAAGCTGGCTGAATTTTCGAATCGTGGTGTGCTTGCCTTATTGGCAGACAGCACAAATTCCGACAAGCCCGGCTGGACACCTTCAGAAAATACGATAGCTGAAGGCTTTGATGAGGTATTTCGAAATGCACAAGGGCGCATCATCATCGCCACATTTGCTTCTTTGATTTCGCGCATTCAACAAGTAGCTGATACGGCCGTTCGTCATGGCCGTAAAATGGCAATAATCGGCCGTTCTATGCGCACCAATACAAAAATTGCACGTGAACTAGGTTATCTAAACATTCCCGATGATATAGTCGTCGATATCGACATTGCCACAAAAATGCCACCCAGCAAAGTTGTCATTATGGCAACCGGTGCGCAAGGTGAACCTTCTGCTGTGATGGGACGTATAGCCAACGGCCGTCACCGCAACCTGAGTGTGCAAGAAGGGGATACCATTGTCTTCTCAGCTCATGCCATTCCTGGTAATGAAGAAATGGTCTACCGCACCATTAACCGCCTTTATCAACGTGGTGCAACCGTACTCTATGACAAAATCGCCAACGTACATGTATCGGGTCATGCCAGCCGCGAAGAAATGAAGTTGATGATCAACCTTATCCGGCCGAAATTCTTAATTCCTGTCCATGGCGAAATACGGCATCTTAAATTGCACGGCAAGCTGGGTGTAGAGTTAGGTATTCCAGAGGAAAACATCGCGATTGTCGAAAATGGCACACCATTAGAACTTGCGCCGAATCAACTGACTATCTGCCCGCGTATGCCTGGCGGCTATATATTTGTAGATGGCTCAGGTGTAGGCGATATTGGTTGGCCGGTCGTACGCGACCGTGATAAATTGGCTCAAGCAGGTTATTTCTTTGTCGTTGTTACAGCCAGCCCAAAAGGCAAGGTTATTGGCAAGATTGAAATTCGTACCCGTGGTTTTGTTGATAACAATAGTACTGAAGAACTCTTAATGGATGCCGAGGATGTGATCATTCGTACACTTGAGAATGCCGGGGGCAAAGATGAGGGCATTGAGCGGCGGGTTGAACAAGCTGTAAGCCGTTTCCTATATGATGAAACACGCAGAAGGCCAATTGTGCAGGTGGTTATCAAGTAAATAATATTTTGGACACTGGCGTTTTTTATTTTACCAGAGGAGACATGTCAAGTTTTATGATCAATTTGCTCACATGCCACTCGTGGTAGAAACCTGACAAGTCTAGAATTCGCCAGACTCCAGTAATATTCAAAATTCGCCACAGAATGCGCAGGGTTTTTCTACTTACCCCTCTGTGATACAAAAATTAACGCCATAAAACGCGTCCTTCTAAAGAATGGCGCGTTTTTTCTTTGGCCTCATCCGGATAACCAACTGAAATCAAGGCTTGTGGCTCCCAATCGGACGGCAAATGTAATGTATCGACAACAACTTGGGGACAAAACAGGGGTGCACACATCCAACAAGCCCCCAATCCCAATGAATGCGCGGCCAATAACAAATTTTGGCCTGCCAGCGCCACGCTTTGTATAGCCATCATTTTTTCGTTTTGCTGCCGGCGCGAATCTGGATAACTATCCATATCTCCCATGGTCAAACAAAGTAATATTAAGATAGGTGCATTTGTTATACGCTGAAAAGATCGGTTTGAATCCTTTTCAATTAAATCTGGAGACATGCCGTCAGCAGACAAGTCGGCACGCAATTTAGCGCCCATGGCTGCAGCCAGCTTCATTTTTGTTGACGGCCGTTCGATAACCACAAAACGCCATGGCTGCCGGTTATGTGCCGAAGGCGCCCAAATGGCCGCTTGCAAGATTTGGTTAATCATTACGGATGGGACAGGTTCGGATTTATAACGTCGAATCGAACGACGGGTTTTTAACCATTGGATATTTGAGTTGTGCATAGCAGGGATTTTACTGTGTGAAACCTCCCTAAACCACAAAAAGCCCTGCGGGCGCGGGGCTTTCTGTGGGAAGAGGAGAAGAGGAAAAAAAGGAGGAAAAGTTAAATTGTACTTGCTGTTACCAATACTTGTTTTACTTGTTCTTGCTGTTACATTTAAAAGTATACAAGAAGAGGACGGCAGTTATAAGTAAGTTTGATACAATCAAGTTGTAAAATAGTTAACAACCTTTGTACAAAGAATCTGTAAGGTCAAATTTTCGCCACGAATTGCTCCAATTTGACGAAAAAAGTTCTATTCGTGGCAAGTTTTAGATGGGTGTTTTTTGGCAAAAAATTTATGTGAAAATTGTGGCAACCCTGTATTGCCAACTGATGTAGTTTGTTGGCATTGTGGCCGACCATTAGAAAAACAAATATCAGGTGCTGTAAAATCCACGACAAAGGAT
>JAGRDI010000046.1:14636-20949 GCA_020432765.1 Anaerolineales bacterium
TTTACAATGCGATCGTTGGGTCGTGCACCCATTATCAGTGTTGATGCAAACACACAAGATGGCGGCTGGATGAGTGTTGCCGACCGGAATCAACATATGGTGATCAACATCCCTGTTGATTGGGAATGGAGCACACCCAATATTGCATTGTCGGCTGTACCAGCGGAGTTGAATTGGGACACGGCCGTATCTCCTTTAGGCACCTTGGTTCCTGATGCCGAGGTCATCCTGGCCGTAGAAAATGACAGCGCTCAAATCATTGTCATTCATAGCCCACGCCTGGGCAGATTAAGCACCCAGCAAGCGATTGATGCACTAAAACAAACAGAATTTGAAGGCTTAACCATTGAAAATTCACAGCTTGTAGGCAATATGGCCGAGCAGCCGATGGCAGATTTCACCATTTCACATGGCGCAGAAAATTTGGCGTGTAAACAGCGCTTTATTCCTGTCGAAGATGCGGGTCTATTGGTTGCTGCCTGTTCGCCGGCAAATCATGTTGTGCGCTACGCAAAATTGTTCGACACCGCCCTTGATAGTTTCCAACCACTCATTGGTAAATAGTGAGGTTTATCGCAGAGCCAATGCTCACTATTTAGCTGGTCAGAACTCCAGGAAAACCGGTCAACAGTTAAGTCACCTAAATAGCAAACCGCCTGACCAAAACCGCACGGCTTAAATTCCAATGCAACATGTATGCTGATTTGGTAAATCACGTCTGAACGATTTACCAAATCGTTTTACGAAATTGCCTGCTTATTTAAGCCGGCGTGAACTGGCTAACTGGCTGAATGCTCATTATATTTGTTTGTTTTTCGCAAAACAGGCCGTAAAATCTATCTTATGGAAATGGTTCGAACCTTTATTGCGATCACTCTGCCCATGGAGGTCAAATCTGAAATGGCGGCTGTCAGCAGTGAACTCAGCCAACAATGTCCTCCGCGCAGTGTACGCTGGGTTAAGACAGCCCAAATGCATCTGACACTGCGCTTTTTAGGCGACACGGCCGTTTCTACACTCCGCCAACTCACCTCAGATTTAGATAGAATTGCCAGTTGGCATAATTCATTTGGATTAAAGTTAAATAGTTTGGGTTGTTTTCCCAACAAGAAACGGACGCGTGTCATTTGGATAGGGTTAGGCGGCGAACTAGATGCCGCACAGAAATTACAAGCAGAAATTGAAACGGCCGTTGTTGCTCATGGCTGGCAGGTAGAAAATCGTCCATTTCAACCTCATTTGACGATTGGTCGGGTGAAAAACAGTGTCGCGCTCAATAATTTAAAGTGGGATACGGCCGTTAAACAAGTTGAATTTGAGGTAACGGCCGTGCATTTAGTCGAAAGCCAACTACAACCCAGTGGCGCAATCTACACCATACGCCACACCAGCCAGCTGTTAAACCCATGACACAATCTCCCGAAAATCCTCAAACTAAACAACGGCAACAAATCCACGTCACAGGCGTTGTACAAGGAGTGGGTTTTCGCCCATTTGTCTACAATTTGGCTCAAACGCAGCAGCTAAGTGGCTTCGTGGGCAATAATAGCAGCGGCGTTTTTATTGAAATTGAAGGTGTAAAAGCCCAACTGGACAGCTTCCGCGATACGCTGCTAAACAACCCGCCACCATTAGCAATCATCGAATCAGTCACGACAAAAACGATTCCTTTACAAGGCAGTGATAGCTTTGAAATTGTAGTCAGTGCCGCCCAGGCCGAAAAAAACACGCTGGTCTCACCTGATATTTGCATTTGTGATGATTGTCTCACCGAATTATTTGACCCTGACAACAGACGCTATCGATATCCATTTATCAATTGCACCAACTGCGGGCCGCGCTTTACCATTATCAAAGATGTTCCCTATGACCGACCCGCCACTACGATGGCTCCTTTTCTGTTATGCACCGCTTGTCAGGCTGAATATGATGATCCAACAAATCGACGTTTCCATGCCCAACCGAATGCTTGCACTGTGTGCGGACCAGAAATCTGGCTTGAACTATCAAACAGTTCGCTTGGTACCCTTGCAGATGACAAAGACCCTATAACCCTCGCTCAAAATCTGCTGCGAGACGGTAAAGTTGTTGCGGTGAAAGGGTTGGGGGGATTCCATTTGGCCTGTGATGCGACAAATAATGCAGCTTTGGCAACTTTGCGTGAGAGAAAGGGACGCGCAGATAAACCATTTGCCCTGATGGCTTTGGATGTGGAAACGATACGGCCGTTTGCCCACATCTCATCTACCGAAGAAAAACTGCTTACATCCAAAGAACGTCCTATCGTGCTGCTGCGCAAAAAAACCAACAATCCGTTAGCCGAACTTGTAGCGCCAGGCAATCAACATATCGGGGTCATGCTGCCATATACACCATTGCATTATTTATTGTTATCACCCACAGCCGAAAATGGGCAAAAAATGCCTGTTTTGGTAATGACTTCTGGCAATTTCGCCAATGAACCCATCATCAAAGAGAACACAAGCGCACGCACCCAACTGATCCATTTAGCCGATGCGCTTTTACTGCACAACCGGGACATTCATGTACATTGTGATGATTCGGTGCTGCGTATTGTCGACAAAGCCGAAATGCCAGTTCGACGTTCGCGTGGCTATGCCCCCTTCCCAATTAAGCTGCCGTTCAAAATAGGACCGGCATTGGCTGTGGGAGGTGAATTAAAAGCGACTTTTTGCCTGGGCCACAGCGCTTATGCGTTCATGAGTCAACATATCGGCGATATGGAAAATTTGGAAACATTGACAGCTTTTTCTCAGACGGTGCTGCATTTCGAAGAGCTTTTTGGTGTGAAACCACAAATTTTGGTCAGTGATCTGCATCCGGGCTACCTGTCAACACGCTGGGCACAGGACAATACAGATCAACGCAAACATATCCAAGTACAACATCACCACGCCCATATCGCGGCTGTGATGGGCGAAAATGGGTTAGACGCCAAACAATCGGTTCTCGGATTTAGCTTTGATGGCACAGGCTATGGGCTTGATGGAGCCATTTGGGGCGGCGAAGTAATGGTGGCTAATTATGAGACATTTGAGCGTGTGTCGCATTTGAAATATGTGTCTTTGGTAGGTGGAGATGTAGCTGTGAAACGGCCGTATCGTCTCGCACTCGCCCATTTATCAGCCGCCGGAATTGCCTGGGATGATGATTTACCCCCCGTCCAGGCCTGCCCACACATTGAACGCGGCATCATCCAAAGGCAGCTAGATACCCAACTCAACAGCGTACCAACCAGCAGCATGGGACGCCTTTTCGATGCTGTCGCCTCCTTAATCGGCATTTGTCAAAGCGTCACTTATGAAGCACAAGCCGCGATTGAGCTGGAGGCAGCCATTGATAGTACCGTGCCCATTGAACCCCACGCAGCATACCGTTTCACAATTGAAGCCGACGAATTTAATGCTGCTCCTGTCATAAGAGCAATCGTAAAAGATTTACGTGCAGGGCTGGCCGCCAGTACCATCGCCGCAAAATTTCATACGGCCGTAGCGCATCTCATATTGCAGCTTAGTTTGAATTATCGTAAAACCCACGGACTGAACATTGCGGCATTGAGCGGCGGTGTTTTCCAAAATGCGACCCTTTTACAAGCTGCGACACAACTGTTAAAATCTAATGAGTTCACTGTCCTCACACACCGGCAAGTGCCACCAAATGATGGCGGTCTGGCATTGGGACAATTATTGATTGGCAGCAGCAAAGTTTAAAAGTTGCAAGCGAAAGACCCACTTTCCTTTGCAACCTTACCACTTCTCAACCATGCGGTTTTATCCGTATAAGGAAACTACTTATGTGTTTAGGCATACCAGGTAAAGTAATCGAAATTTATGATGTACAAGGCACAAGCATGGGCAAAGTCGACTTCGATGGTATTCAAAAAGAAGTCTGCCTGGCCTATGTGCCAGAAATTGAAATCGGCGATTACACAATCGTACATGTCGGTTTTGCCATCACCCAATTAGATGAAGCCTCAGCAATGGAAACATTGGCCCTCTTACACGAAATGGGTGCTTTAGAGGAAGAGCTAAACGGGGAACAATCTACGGAGCAGATACTGTCGTGAAATATCTGGAGGAATTTCGCGATCCACAATTAGCACGTAAGCTGTTGGACGATATTCAACAACTCGTCACACGGCCATGGGCATTAATGGAAGTGTGTGGTGGCCAAACCCATTCAATCATCCGTAATGGCATTGACCAATTACTGCCACCTGAAATTGAGTTAATACATGGACCCGGCTGTCCCGTTTGTGTCACCCCTCTAGAAATTATCGACCAGGCATTATCGATTGCGGCCAGGCCAGATGTCATTTTTTGTTCCTTTGGCGACATGCTGCGTGTGCCTGGCAGCGAAAAAGATTTGTTCCAGGTTAAGAGTGCAGGCGGTGATGTGCGCATTGTTTATTCGCCTTTGGATGCGCTCAAAATCGCGCAAGAAAATCCTGCAAAAGAGGTCGTGTTTTTTGGCATTGGGTTTGAAACCACAGCACCTGCCAATGCAATGGCGATCTTCCAGGCGCAGCGCCTTGAGGTCACCAATTTTTCTGTGTTGATTTCACATGTGTTAGTTCCGCCAGCAATTGAAGCGATTTTGAGTTCGCCACATAATCGTGTGCAGGGTTTTCTGGCGGCGGGGCATGTATGCAGTGTGATGGGTTATTGGCAATATACGTCGCTTGTCGAAAGGTATCAAGTGCCGATTGTGGTAACTGGTTTTGAGCCTTTGGACATTTTACAAGGCATCCGAACGGCCGTTTCTCAACTAGAACGTGGCGAAGCAAAGGTGGATAATGCGTACCAACGCGCTGTCACCTATGCGGGCAATAAAGCGGCACAAAACATGTTAGCTGATGTGTTTGTGATCACAGACCGTCAATGGCGTGGAATTGGCGCGATTCCCGCAAGTGGCTGGAAACTAAGTCAAAAATATGCGGCTTTTGATGCGGTTAAACGTTTTACAGTTAGTGATATTCATACACAAGAATCTACCTTGTGCCGCGCTGGTGAAGTGTTGCAAGGATTAATCAAACCGAATGAATGTGCAGCATTTGGCAGCGAATGCACACCACGACGGCCGTTAGGCGCAACCATGGTGTCGAGCGAAGGGGCTTGTGCGGCTTATTATCGTTACGGCCGTTTCATCACAGCCGACACAATCACAATGGAACAATCACCCACATGAACCAAGAACTTGATTTCGAGGGCTGGATCTGCCCACTCCCCCTGCGCGACCATCCCAATATCATTTTAGGACATGGCGGCGGCGGCAAATTATCTGCAGAATTGATTCAGCATCTGTTTTTGCCCGCTTTTAAGAATGATAAATTAGTTAATTTAGGTGACTCGGCCGTTTTTAACATGCCACCAGGTCGCTTAGCGATGTCGACGGATTCATTTGTGGTACGGCCGTTGTTCTTCCCCGGCGGCAATATCGGTGATTTGGCAATCAATGGTACCGTTAACGACATCGCCATGAGCGGCGCAAAACCACTTTATCTGACGACTGGTTTTATTATCGAAGAAGGCTTGCCACTGGAAACCCTAGGGATTATTGTCGAAAGTATGGCCGCAGCGGCACAGCAAGCGGGCATTCAGCTTGTGGCCGGCGATACCAAAGTGGTCGACAAAGGACATGGCGACGGTATTTATGTCAACACAAGCGGGGTGGGCGTGATCCCTTCCGGGATCGATATTCGCCCCAACCAGGCCCAACCAGGCGATGTGGTTCTGGTCAGCGGCACGCTTGGCGATCATGGTATGGCGATTATGAGCGTGCGCGAAGGTCTGCAATTTGAATCGGTCATCGAGAGTGATTCAGCGGCGCTTAACGGCTTGGTCGCGACCATGTTGGCAGTCAGCCGGCAGATTCATGTGCTGCGCGACCCTACACGCGGCGGCCTGGCATCAGCCCTCAACGAGATTGCACAAGCATCAGCTGTGGGTATTGTCTTACAAGAGAAAGCCATCCCGGTGAAAACGGCCGTTGCATCTGCGTGTGAATTGTTGGGCATGGATCCACTGTATGTGGCGAATGAGGGCAAGTTGGTCGCTATTTTGCCACAAAACCGGGCCGATGCGATGCTGGCAGCCATGCATCAACATCCACTAGGTGCCAATGCAGCCATCATCGGGACCGTGACAGCTAATCATCCGGGTATGGTTGTAGCACGCACTGGCATCGGCGGCACACGTATGGTCGATATGCAAATTGGGGAACAACTGCCACGCATTTGTTAAAAAATTTCGTAACTATTCAGGTGTCTCTCGACTGTCATACCCGCGAAGGC
>JAGRDI010000047.1 GCA_020432765.1 Anaerolineales bacterium
CTGACAAGTCTCCTCTGGTAAAATAAAAAACGCCAGTGTCCAATTGATTAAAACATTTACCAAAGCGCACTGCAATCGAGGTCATCAACGGCGGTTAAAATCTTTTTCAACATGGGCAGCCAATAACGAATCCAACGTTGATTGACTCCACCACGACAATATTCGGTGGCAATATAAACACACATCGGCACGATCAGTCTGTACTCCGCATAAAGCTGCTGCCATGAATAGTTAGTGACACCATTTTTGATCAAGTGGGAATGAAAATGTTCGAGAACGGCCGTTTCGTATAACCGTCGTGTTTCCACAGGCCAATCGATTACGATAGCATAGACGAGATCATAAACACCCAACCATGTCGTCAGGCTCCAATTAAACGGCTGCCAGCCGTTCTGCACCCCACCAACGCGCATGCAGGCGGCCAAACCCTCTGCCAACCCCAGTCCAAGTCCAAGTGTGGGTTCTTTTTGTGACGAGGCAACATGAGTTGTGGAAACATCATAGAACACAGAAAACTAATCTGCGTTTTGCGAGTTTAAAGTTGGAACTTCTGCTTGTCCAATTGCGCGTGTGTATAGAGCCAGAACTGGTGTAAGTAACAGTCCGGCGCTGATGAGGGCGGTGCGTAGGCCGAAACGCGTGGCGATGCCACCGAGCAGTGGGCCACCAATCACCTGGCCAATGGCATCCATTTGACCATAAGTAGAAAGCACGGTGGCACGCACACCGGGTTCAATGCCGCGATTGATCCAGGCGCTGTAGAGCGGCTGCATCGTGCGACGTGAGAGAGCAACGGCCGTATACGCAGCCAATGCCATCACAAAACCGGTCGCCAAACCAAAAGCCATCATGCCAAAAGCGATGATCGCGCTAAAAATGGCCAAAACACGTACCGTTTGGGCATGGTTGAATGTACCGGATCGTCTGCGCATGTATTCGGTTGTACCAATGGTCAGCAGCATGATGGCAGCATTGATCATGCCAAACATGACTACTGTGCTGTCGAGGATGCCGATGTCCGGGATGCTGAAGTTGTCGAGGATGTGGGCTTCCCAGAGGCGGTCGAGCGCCTCGCTGTACAGCCCGTAAAAGAAGGAAATGGCGAGGATGGTGATGAGCAACGGCCGTTTCTGAATCGAACGTATCCCGGTTTGAAAAGTATGACCCATCTTTTGCCAATTATTGCGATTGGCTTGCGGGGTGGGGCGAAAGCCGGTTTCGGGCATGATAAAAATTAGTGAGATGGCCAGCAGAATTTGCAATATTCCACCGATAACAAAGGGAATATTGAGGGCGATACTGGCCAGGGCTACATTGATAAAGATGCCAACAAAACCAACCACTTGCCGAATTTGGGTGCCGCGCAGGTAAACGGCCGTTAACTTTTCTTCTCCGATTTCATCTGCCAACCACGCATCCTCGGCACCACTAATGAAGGTGTAGCCAATGCCCCAGAGCATCTGTGCCAGCAAAATTGTGCCAAAAAGCTGTAAACTGCCTTCCAAAATAAAGCCACTGCCGATCAATCCATAACCGATGATGACCGAAAGCCGGCGGCTTTTTAGATCGGCGACAATGCCAGTGGGGATTTCAAAGATAAAAACAGATAGTTCCAAAACTGTGCCAAGCAACACCAACTGCAAAGGATTGAGTTCTGCCATCTGGAAGCGATAGAGTGCACTGGTGGTAAATGTAGTGGTGAAGGCCAGGGTGGAAACGGCCGTTATGAACAGATAAATATGGTAGGCACTAAAGCGTTTCAATACATGATTCTCCCTCGAATTTATTGCGTATGACGTATTTTGTAAGATTTACCACGTAATACGTCATACGCTAAACCCCTTACCGGCGGCTAATATCACGCCCTGACCGTATCTCTTTTTCGTAGGCATCATATTGACGTGCTATGTGCATACCGGCTTTTTCATAAAGGCGTGTGGCTCCGGTTAAACTGGCCGCATCAACGCCAAGTCCACAGCGTAATTTGCCAAAGGTTTGCAGTGCAGCAAAAGTGTGGTGCAGCAGGGCCAGACCTAAACCTTGTTTACGCCAGGGACGACGCACACCGAGGATATCAACCCAACCCATGTCTGGGTCTTCCTGTCTATTCGGATTTGCCAGGCAGACAGCCGCGATTTCTTCCCCAGCCACAGCCAAAAACCAGAGATTGGGGTCGAAATGTTTGTCATTTTGCACCCAATGCTGCCACTCTTCGACTCTGCCATCTACGCCATCAGCAGGCTGATCAACATGGCCCCAATGATCCTTAAAGGCATCGTCGAAAGCGAGATAAACTTGACGCATATCCTTAATTTCGGCGAAGGTAGTGAGTCGAATTCCTTGCGGCCACACCGGTTGCGGGATGGGTTTATCGAGCTCGATTTCCATATGCCAAAAGTGGCGCACCAGTTTCAACTTGCGGTCCTCAAATAGTTGTATGGAGGGCAAATATGTGCTGACGCTGTCGCAGTGGTAGTATACGCGCAGATCTTCGGGTACGCGTTCAGCGGTGACTTGCAGACGTTGGTCAGCCCAATCCATCAACATGCTGCCGATGCCCATATTTTCGAAATCTGGATGCACACGCGCCCATACCCAATTGGAAACAGGCAGAGGATCGGTATCCCAAACTTCAATGACGCCGACAATACGGCCGTCATCTGTTTCAACCACACGCATATTTTCAGCAAGATTTACTTTAGGTGACGTCCATTCGTTATGTAAATCATCAGCTTCCATATCTGGCCGGCCGATTTGGGCGATGGCGCACGCATTGCCAGCTTCAACAACGCCTGGAATGTCATCCAAGGTCGCAGGACGCATGGTTAAAGTATTCATTTCAATTGGTTTGGTTTCAAATTCTGCTAACATGATTTTTTCCTATTGTTTTGCCACAAAGGAACTATGCTAACCTCTGTGGTGAAAATTTAACTTCTAAATACAGTTTGACGGCGGGTAGAAACGGCCGTTATTTTTGGAATGATCAGTCCATTGAGTACGGCCGTTGCATAAATAGCGATGGGCAGCCATGAGCCATTTGGATAGCGCCCAACCAGGACAACTGCAGCTGCAATAGCAAAGCTCAGCAGCAATCCAACGATGCGATGCTCACGACCTCGTGTGAGTCCCTTGAGCGATATACACAGGAGTCCAAGAACGGCACCACTAAGCAGTCCCAGCAGTAAGATGACCTCTGCAAGGATTGGCTGTGGATTGAATAGCTTCCAACCAACAACGACTAAAGCGCTGCTCACTAAACTGGTGAGGATTCCTATAATTGTTCCCAAAGCGAGTTGTTTCCAAGATCGCATAATACTTTTTCCTTACTTTGTAACTACCAGTCCTTTCAGGTGTCATACCCACGAAGGCGGGTATCCATATGGTGGATTTCTGCCTGTGCAGGAATGAGGGCTTAGTAGTCACTTTACTTTACTGATATCATCTAAATTCATCTTGCAATAAGCTGTACAATGCACCATCATGAAAGGTGCCATCGTCTTCCCAAGACCATTTGCGCCTTAAACCATCACGATGAAAGCCGGCTCTTTCCAGAAGCCGAACCGATTCATGATTATCAGCAATTGTTCCGGCATAAATGTGGTTGAGATTCATCTGCTCAAAGCAAAACTGTAAAACAGCGCGTAAAGCTTCTGAGGCGATACCTTGTCCCCAATAAGCACGAGCTAAATCGTATCCTACTTCTGCTCTTCGATGGTTCCTACTCCATGAGTAAATTCCGAAACCACCTAAAACCGTGTTGCTGTTTTTAAACGTCACTGCCCAACCGATACTTTCCTCGGCTTTGTACGCGACCAGAGCTTTTTTAATGCTGGTTTTTGCTTCTGCGACACTCTCATACACCGGTCCATTAAACCGCTGTACGTAAGGATCGCTGCGGAATACAAGCACGTCAGGCGCATCAGAAAGTTGAGGTTCGCGCAATATAAGACGTTCTGTTGTCAAAGTCGGAAATTCTGAAAAATCAAATAGTTTGTTATTGTTCATCAGTTAACCCTCTTTATTTATCTTCTGCTGGCATAACCCCAAATTGAGCCAGGATTGCCGGTATATTTGTGCCTGGATGATAATGAATTGTGAATATGCCCAATTTATGTGCGGCGGCGATATTGTGGGCAAAATCATCGATGAATACGCTTTCTTGCGGTTGCACGCCCAAACGATCCAATGTGCGTAAATAAATTTCCGGGTCCGGTTTCATCACTTTTTCCTCAGCGGAGCCGACAATTAAGTCAAAAGCATC
>JAGRDI010000048.1 GCA_020432765.1 Anaerolineales bacterium
GCGCTTGATTCCCTCGAAGAAGCAGAACGGCAATATGTCAGAGGCCCCGTGCCTGATATACGTGGCATAGCAGCGATGAAAGCGCGGGTTTGGCTGGCACTGGGCGAGTTAAACGAAGCGCAGCACTGGGCGACCAAACAAGCACTGTCTTTTGACGACAACCTCAGCTATTTACGAGAATTTGATCATATCACCCTGGTCAGGATACGTATTGCTCAATACAAGCATGACAGCGCAGAACTCGCACTGCAAGAGGCGCTCGTATTGCTGGAACGCTTGCTGCAAACAGCCGCAGCCAACGAACGGACAGGGAGCGTCCTCGAAATTCTGGTGCTGCAAGCATTAGCACATGAAGCGGTAGGAGCTGCAGCAGCTGCGTTAATGCCCCTGGAACAAGCTCTGACTTTGGCTGAACCGGAAGGCTATGTGCGTCTCTTTATTAGTGAAGGAGAACCGCTGGCGCAACTATTATCCACAGCGGCAGCTCAAGGAATTAGGCCAGACTATACAAGCAAGCTGCTCTCCGCCCTGGCAGCTAGGAAAGCGCCGAGCGACAATGGCCCTGAATCGTCTCGTCCAACTGCGCCATCTTCACAGCCGCTTGTTGAGCCATTGAGCAACCGTGAACTAGAAGTGTTGCAGCTCGTGGCGCAGGGTCTCACCAATCGCCAGATCGCCGAACGACTATTTATTGCACTGCCCACTGTGAAAGGACACAATCGAAATATTTACAGCAAACTACAAGTTAGCAGGCGTACGGAAGCAGTAGTGCGGGCACAGGAGTTGGGGTTGGTGTAGAGGGCGTAAACATAGAAATTGCCAAGATGTAAGAAAGCCTGGATGAAACAGCCATAATTCTATGGAACAAAAACGAGGATGTCTCTTCGCTAACGTTTCGCAGAAAAATATGGATTCCAATTTTGAAAAGATAATCAAGTCGAACCCTTAGTAACTGTCCATAAATAAGTTCGTAGTGGCGGCTTTAGCCGTCCAGACCGCTAAAGCGGTTACTACAAGCCAAAACGGGAAGTTATTTTTAGATGATTACTTAGTGCCGGCAAACGAATCCGATCGTCTGCCAATATCCCCTTCAGACCACATCCCCAAACAATACCCCCAAACAATACCTTCGTATCTGTACACCCATACCATTTGGCCGGTATAGTGAGTCCACATTGAACAAGCGGCACAAACAAACCGTTTATTCCACAAAAGGTACCAATATATGGCAAACAAATCCAACTCCCAAACAGATCCAAATCCAGCGCTGGTCTACCAAATCAGGATAAAAGGCCATCTGGGTCAACAATGGACAGCATGGTTGGCAGACATGGAGATCACCTGGACAGACGACGAAACGATTTTAATAGGACCGGTAATTGATCAGGCCGCATTATACGGCTTGCTCAGAAAAGTGCGTGATTTAGGGCTGCCCCTGATTGCCGTCACGCAACTCTCTTCCGACACATCAGAAGCCAGAGAGTAAATTTTGTACATCCGCTGATTCAATGAATTTATCAATCTTGATAGCTGTACAGGTGTAGTCTGAGTCTGTCGAAGCCTCAGCCGTGCATCGACAAGATCAGCCCTCGTAGTTATCAATCTTATACAAAAATAGGAGCAACAAAATGAAGTCAGAAAAGAAAACCGCACGTATTACAGGCATCCTCTATCTCATTATCTTTTTCGCCAACATGTTTGCTTACTTTTACGTAAGCGAAAGTCTGATTGTGGCTGGCGATGCCACCGCCACGGCTAACAATATCATGGCGTCTGAGTCATTGTATCGGGGTGGTTTAGTCAGCTATTTGATTGTCTTTTTGAGCGACATTGGCGTAGCTGTTCTGCTTTATGGGCTGCTTAAACCAGTCAACAAACCTCTGGCACAGATTTTCTTAGTGACGCGTCTGATGCAAACGGCCGTTCACGCCGTCAACCTGCTCAATTTTTTCTTCCCTTTGCTGCTGCTAAACGGCGAGACATACCTGACCGCCTTTGCGCCGGCACAGTTACAGTCCGCGACATTGCTCTTCCTCAACGCCCATTATTACGGCGTGTTGATTTCAGAAGCCTTTTTTACCGTCAGCACCCTCATTCTTGGCTATCTCGTTTACAAGTCAACTTTATTTCCCAGCATCCTGGGCATCTTGCTATCTATTGCCGGATTGGGCTATTTACTGGACAGCTTCGGTATTTTCCTAATGCCGCAATATGAAACCTTCTTTGCCGAAATTATGATGCTGCCAGTCATCATTGGTGAACTGACCTTCACCTTCTATCTCTTGATCAAAGGTGTCAGAACCCCAAAGCAAAAGCAAGTCATCGCTCGACAAACAACACAAGCAGAAGGAAAGAAATAAATGAAAGCAATCATCTACACAACCTATGGCTCTCCAGATGTACTTCAATTCACTGATGTAGAAAAACCAACACCCAAGGCGGGCGAGGTGCTGGTGAAAATTATGGCAACGGCCGTTAATCAAGCCGACATTCATGTTTTAAGCGGGATGCTGCGCTACAGTACGGGCGTGTTCAAGCCAAAGCAGCCGATACTCGGTTCAGACATTGCCGGAATAGTTGAGGCAGTTGGTGAAAACGTCACCCAGTTCCAGGTGGGAGATGAGGTGTTTGGTGACCTTTCTGGGCATGGACGCGGCGGGTTTGCCGAATATGTAGCTGCGCCTGCATCCGCGCTGGCACTCAAGCCAGCTGCCCTCTCCTTTGCGCAAGTCGCGGCCGTACCGATGACGGCCCTTACTGCCTTGCAAGGTCTACGTGATAGGGGAAACATTCAGGCGGGGCAGCAGGTTTTGATCAACGGTGCGTCTGGTGGCGTAGGGTCCTTTGCGGTGCAAATTGCGAAAGCGTACGGGGCAGAGGTAACGGCCGTTGTCAGCACAGGAAAAATAGAGCTGGTACGCACCATCGGTGCCGACCACATCATCGATTACACTCAAGAAAATTTCACCCAAAATGGACAATGTTATGATCTGATTTTTGACACTGTAGCCAATCACTCTGTTTCCGATTTTAAGCGTGCATTAACACCCAACGGAATATTCGTGACCTGTGCCTTTCTGCCCGCTCTCCTCATTCTGGGACCATGGCTGTCGATGACCGGGAATCAGAAAATGAAAAATATGCTGGCGAAAGCAAATCAGGCAGATTTGATTTTGCTTGCTGACCTGCTCAAAGCCAACAAAATAATTCCCGTTGTCGATAGATGTTATCCGTTGTCCGAAACTTCAAAAGCACTCAGATACGTTAAAGAAGGACACGCCCAAGGAAAGGTAATAATCATTTGGAAGCGTTTTGGAAGCGCTTGATCCGTATAATGCCAGGCACAACCATTCCTGCGAGAAAGGAATAAAGATTTTCTAACCAAATCCGAACCATATTCAAACCAAACCCGAACCCAAATCGGTCCAAAAGAAGATACAATAGGTTTGAGTTCGGCAAATTGATCAGTCAAAACATGCAAAATTATATTCATATACGGAGAGAGAATAGATGAAAACCCAACATGCTCCCAAATTTTTCTTACACACATCATTGATCATCTTGTTATTAAGCCTGCTGCTGGTAGTCAGCCAACATGCAGTTAGGCCAGCCTCAGCAGGTGGTGTTAACGAAACCGAAGTTACGCTTGCCGCTGGCGTGGTGACTATCACAGACATCAACGGTGGCAGCAGCAATGACAAATTAACCCTCAGCTACGCTGGCGGCACCTACACCCTTAATGATAGCGGCGGGCTGGCGATTGATGTCTCGTCAATCGCCGGTTCGACAGGCAGCGGCAGCAACAATGTCACCTTCCCCGATACAGGCGTCACGGGCATTACCTTTGACCTCTTGGGCGGCGATGACACTATCTCTGTTAACAGCGTGCAAGCCAGTTTTTCAGATAACTTCACCGTTATGAGTGGCACCGGACTTGATAGCGCAACCATCAATGCAGACATTGCCACGACGGGCAGCGGTGCAGTCAATATCACCACCACGGGAAATATCCTGTTAAACAGCGGTGCCAGCTTAACCACGGTAGATGGTGGGATTATGCTAACTGCCAATGAGGCAGGAACGCAGTCAGCGTCTTTTAGCGGCATTACAGCATTAAATACAGTCATTCAAACAACAGGTACGGGGGATATTCAACTATTAGGTAAGGGAGCTGGTAATAACAATACCACGAGCTACAGATATGGGATAGCTCTATATACAGGTACCAGCGTGAGTTCTACTGCCGCAGGGGCCGCAGCCGGGAAGATCACCATCACTGGTACTGGAGCAGAGGGCCCTGACGGTGAAGTTGGTGTATATATGGGTCAGACTACAACGGATGTCACCAGCGTGGATGGTGACATTGAGATAACGGGTATTGGTGGCAATGGTTCGGGTGACGGCAATGTAGGCGTGTCTCTCAACTCTATCGAAACGATTCAATCGACAGGAACAGGTGCCACGGCGGCGAAAATCACCATTCACGGTACGAGCGGTACTGGTAATAGTTACAATGAAGGTGTTTATATATATGGGAATACCACGGATGTTACAAGTGTGGATGGGGATATTCAAATCACTGGCATTTCCAATGGAGCCAACTCTAGAAATGATGGCGTTGCCCTGCGTGATATGGATAAGATCGCGTCGACAGGGACAAATTTAGATGCGGCAACCATCACGATCAATGGTGAGAACAGCGGCAACAACAACTCTTATGGTCTTTATTTTTTCACCTTCGACATATTTAGTGCGGCTGGTGCTATCCAACTTACTGGCACTAGTAGTCCAGTAGGCTCTCCTTTTCTCAATGATGGAATTAGGATAAACGATGGCACTATACAGGTAACAAATGGCCCATTGAATCTTGATGGTGTATGTATCGGGGGTGATTCTTCAGGGATTGGACTCAGTTTTGCGAATTTAATATCTGTTGGTGGTGGTCATATCCTCATGAATGCGGATGGGGGTGATTCAGGGAATGGCTATAATGACTTTAGCGGCTTTTCTAATGTCAGTATTGGTGGTGTCACGCACACCGGAGATATTTTTATCAATGCAGATTCCGTAAACATAGATGGCACAAGTATTGATAGTGACGGGGCGTTGACCGTTCAGCCAAAGACGCCAGGCACGACAATTGGTCTGGGTTCATCTTATGTAGGAGTAGACAGATTAGACCTGAATGATACTGAACTCAGCAACTTGCAAGACGGCTTTAGTTCCATCACCATTGGCAATAGTGATGCAGGTGATATTACTGTAGAATCGGCTATCTTTAAAGACCCCTTAATTTTGCTAACTGCCGGCAATATTCACAATACTTTTGGCACAAGTATTACCAACATTGGCAACAACACCACTTTTGATGGCACATTGGCACCAGGCCTTTCTCCTGGCACTTTCAGTGTCAACGGTGATGTCTCTTTTGCCGACGACAGCTCCTTCGCGGTGGAATTGACAGGGGCAACTACAACTGGGCCACATGACAAATTGACAGCAACCGGCGGTGTGACCATTGGCAGCAATGTCAGCCTCAATCTCGACACATCTGGTTATACAACACATCAAACCGGTGTCATTACACTCATTCAAAATGGCAATGGTGCAGTCAATGGTACATTTAATGGCTTACCGGAAGGTGCGGAAACCAACAATGGGGGGTCTCCTAATTTTATCATTAGCTATGTGGGTGGTGATGGAAATGATGTGACCTTAACGGCTACCACCCCTACAACACTGACATTAGCTAGATTTGGCACAACAGCCTCCGGAGCAACAACCAATGGATTGTTTTGGGTAATCGCGGGAGGTTTAGGTTTGTTTAGCTTGCTGGTTGTTTGGCGGAGACGACAAGAGTCTACAAACGGCTCATAGAAAACCAAAAGATTTTTGTGAATACAGCTTATAAAAACGCGCGCCTATTGGGGCGCGTTTTTATTTCCGTTGTCATATTTTCGCCCTCATGTTATGCTTCCCGTCTAAACTAGGTGAAGTTTATAAACTTAACCTACCCTTGTGAAGGAGTCTCGTATGGCAGAAGAAGCCAACCAGCGGCAATCGCCCTTGGGTTTAATCTTAATCTTTATTTGCGTCGTGATTGTACCTCTGGCCATTGGTGTTTTTCTTGCACCGCGTCTTATACCCGCGCCCCAAATTGGCATTATTCGTCTCAACTACGAAATCGGCGGCTTCACTGCTCAGGAATTTAGTGAACAGTTAGCCTATGCACGGGAAAACCCTGCGATCAAAGGGGTGGTATTCATAATCAACAGTCCTGGAGGATCGGCCGCTTACAGTGAAGAAATGTACTTAGACATCTTACACACGCGCCAAACTATGCCCGTTGTGGCCTCAATCGACTTATTAGCTGCCAGTGGCGGTTATTATGCAGCAGCAGCAGCCGATGAAATCTATGCCAAACCGACTTCTACTGTTGGCAGTATTGGTGTGATCGCTTCTCTGCCAGGCGATGCCCTTATCGAGGAAGATTTATTGACCACCGGGCCATACAAGGGGTTTGGTGGCACACGCGACGGGTTCACCCGCCAAATGGAAGCGGCCAAACAGACATTTTTAGAAGCTGTCAGCAACGGCCGTGGCGAGCGTCTAAATGCCGACCTCGATTTTCTCTCACGCGCCGAAGTATTCACCGGTTTGCAAGCGCTGAATTTGGGTTTAGTCGATGGCTTACTGGCAACCGACGAAACGATCCAGCGCACGGCAGATTTGGCGGGGCTGCGTAATTATGAAACGGTAGAATTATATCCATTGGTATACGGTGAGGAACAACCTGTACCCTTTTTCAAATACCAACCAACGCCTGTGGATACCAATAAGTTATGGGCCGCACCAACAAATTTGTCACCCGGTCTTTATTATCGATACATTGTTCCCAGCGAGTAAGAAAGTAAATGCGTAAAGCCCTTATCCTTTTAATTGTTTTTATTCTCCTGTTAATCGTGCCTTTTGCAGCCCGCTATATGCAATATTACACCGTTGGTGGCAGCCAAGCGCAGCCACCACCCATTTTTGATCCTGCAAAAATTGCCTTAATCGCGACGCCGCCAGCCAGTGAATTCAAAGATGAACCCATTATGGATCCAGCGAATTTGAGCGGCGGTTTGGTTCTGCTCGATCAAGCCCATGACAATCAGTTTAGGTTAGAAGAGATCAACTTTCTAGACGGCCGTTTAGCAGCCCGCAATTTTGAGATGTCGCAATTCACAGATGGCGACCTTGCCGCCGCTCTGCGACCAGTCAACGCTTTCATCGTCATTACCCCCATTGTTGACTTTACAGCGGATGAGATTCGAGCTGTATCTGATTTTGTTGAACGTGGTGGACGGCTTTTGCTCATCGGCGATCCGACCCGGTTTGGTGTCACGTTCAACGAGGATGAGTTTTTCGGATTTACAGTTGAAATCGATAAAAACCAGATTCCCCTCAATCGTCTCGCCAATGAGTTTGGCCTGGTTTTTAATGGCGACTACCTCTATAACACCATCGAAAATGAAGGCAATTTCCGCAATATCATTTTGAAATCAGACGGTTTTGGAGACGACACGTTAGTCGAAGGTCTTGATCAGCTTGCTTTGTACAGCAGTCAATCGCTAGAACTGAGCGCGGGCGGAACGGCCGTACTCACAGCCGACGACAACACATGGTCTTCAGCAACCGATCGGCCTGGTGGATTGGTTTTAGCGGCAACTGGAGGCAACAGCCGTGTTCTGGCTCTGGGTGACATCCATTTCCTCACCAACCCCTATCACACCGTTTATGACAACAGCGAATTCATTACACGCATTGCCGACTTTCTAACCGACGCAGAAAACCGCACACCCACTCTCGTAGACTTCCCTTACTTTTTCGATTCCCCCACTAACCTTGTCTTCACTGGCTCCCCAGAAATCGGAGCAGGTGCATTCAACGAAATCATCGACCTGCAATCAGCCATGCGCCAGGTCGGCAAAACTCTCAATCTGGCAGATGCCCCTCAAAAAGGCGCTGATACCGTCTATGTGGGACTATATAATCAAGCAGAAGAAGTCGCCGATATCCTGGCAGCGCATGGCATCACACTTGTCATTGAACCGCCTTTGGAAGCAGACCCCACGCCAACGCCTGAACCAACAGCCGTCAATGAAAACGAAGAACCAAACCCGGAAGACAATACAGAAGAAGCCACACAATTAATCCTCTCTGATTTAGGCAATGTTTTCATGTCCGGCAGCGCATTAATCCTGCTTGACCAACAAGATGAGTCACGTACACTAATTGTCCTCGCAGCCAGTGGCGCTGGCCTAAAAAACAGCATGCAGCGCCTTATTGATTTAGTGCCGGTGAATGCAGAAAGTGCAACGGCCGATTGTCTGCTGCAAGGTGACCTGGCAATTTGTCCTACAAATATCAACGACGAGGTCGTGGAAGCTGAGTTAGATACTCGCAACCTCACGGTCGAGGATGAAGTCATCCCATCTACCACCGGTAGTGATGCCGCAGAGGAACTCGATGCCGTTTATCAAGGTTCAATAAGTCTGGATGAATCCGTTACAGGCATACTTGAAGCCGCTGAAAGACATGCGTGGACATTCGACGCAGGGCCAGTCGTCATCGATATTCAAGCCGAAAGCGAGGCGCTCGACTTGGTATTAGAAGTCTACGACAGCAACAATATTTTACTGGACAGCAGCGACAATGCCATCGGTGCAGGCGGCGAAACAATTTTCGGCGTAGACGTTCCCGAAAGTGAAACCGTTACCATTGTCATTTATGATTATCTCGACGAAACTGGCACATATACATTGACTGTCACCACAAGTGAGTTTTCTGACATTGGATCAGGTAACAATATTTTTATATTTGCCGATGACGATGGCGAACCATTAACCAGCGGTTTCACCAACGCCCTTGAGATTACGGATATTTTGGCTCCAGATTATGCGGTAACAGTCTGGTCCGCACAGGCTGACGGCCCTTTGGAATTCGGCCAATTAGACCCTTATGATTTAGTTATTTGGGATTCCGGTGACTATCAAATGACAGATACTTTGTTAGACGAAGACACACTTGTCATTTTTGATTACCTCGACAACAATGGTAATCTGATGGCTATCGGTGCTGCGCCAACTCTGTTAGGCACTACCGAATTGGCTCTCACCAGCGATTTAGAAGTCAGCGGCGAAGATGCGGTTCTGTTGGATGGGCTTACAGTCGGTGAGGTGATTCCATTGGTTGAGTCGATTGAAACGGCCGTATTCGATTTTACCCCAGCCGATACAGCGGATGAAAACGTCACGGTTTTCCTGACTCGCGGTCCTGAAAGTGCCGCAAGCGGGCAGCCAATTGGCATCGCCAGTGCAGAAAATAGTTTGAGCGGGCAGGCAACCCAGTTATTACTGATTCCTTTTGGCATTTTACCCGCCGATTACCAAAACATTTTATTATCAAATATGATGGCCTGGTTTGCAGAAAATGGATAAATGCATTGAAAACAGAGTTTTTTGCATTTTATTCAACACAGACTGAGCGAGTCGAAGCCTGAAGTTGAAGTGTGATAAGCTCAGCCCGCGTTGTGTAGTAAAGAGGTTCGTAACGATTACTTATGTTAACAAAAATTCTGATTGTTGATGATGATATTGCATTAACACACACATTAGAACAGGTTCTGCAAAACGAAATGTATTACACCCTAGTTGCACACACAGCAGAAGATGGTTTACGTTTGGCTCTGCTTGAAAAGCCTGATCTCATTCTCTTAGATGTCATGATTCCTGCCATGGGTGGCTGGGAAATGTGCCGCCGGTTGCGCCAAAAGTCCAGCGTGGCAGTTATTTTCCTCACAGCACTGGGAACAAGTAATGATGTCGTACATGGTCTTGAAATTGGCGCTGACGATTACATCATTAAACCGTTTGAGCCGCCCATCATTTTGGCACGCATCAAAGCACAGCTGCGGCGTATGAATGCTAACCCAGACACCCCAACTCAACTTTCGTTTGGAGGGGGTAATATTGAAATAGATTTAGCGGGACGCACGGTCAGTTGTGAAAACAACCTTATTGACCTCACGCGCCGAGAGTTTGACCTGCTGGCAACTTTAGCAAAAAATGCCGGGCGCGTGATTCCCACACCTGAACTTGCCATTAAAGCTTGGGGGCCTGAATATTCAACCTCGAGCGAAAATATCAAACCTTATATTCATTATTTACGCAAAAAAATCGAAACGGATCCCACCTCGCCTTATTGGATTCAAACGGTACGAGGTATTGGCTACCGCTTCTCACCAGAATAACATCCCAGACCTGATACAGACCTGACAGGTTTTGGAAACCTGTCAGGTCCGGTCTTAACTTATTTATTTTTATGACCAATCCTGACATCATTTTTATTGTTCTTGACACGCAACGTGCCGATCGTCTGGGCTGTTATGGATACAGCAAAAATATCAGCCCCCATCTAGACCAATTTAGTAGTAGGGCGATTTTGTTCGAACAAGCTGTTGCACCCGCCCAATGGACTGTCCCCAGTCATGCCTCCATGTTTACCGGCGAATACCCAACAACACATCAAGTCACTCAATCTGCCCATCGACTCAGCCCACAACGGCCGCATCTCGCCGAAATACTGCGGGCTGCCAATTACAATACCGTTGGATTTTGTAATAATCCGTTGGTTGGCATTTTGAATAATGGGTTCAAACGTGGTTTTGACACATTCTACAATTATGGCGGTGCGTTCCCCAGCCTGCCCCAAACAGCCTCGCCACTGCCCTGGCCATTCAATAAAGGACTTGAAGCGTATACACAATTTTTGCGTAAGATTTCCTATCCCATCCAAAACTTTTTCGGCAAATCAGACCTTGCTTTCCGTGTCTCGTTAAATGCCTGGCTAACTCCTTTGTGGTCAAAGATGGCTAATTTCAAAGGCCAAAACGAACGGTCTGTCAATGATGTCATTCAATTTTTACAACAGCAGGAATCGGGAAAAGATGACAAACCCTTGTTTTTATTCCTCAATCTGATGGAGACCCATTTACCCTTCTGGCCGCCCGGTGAATTTATCGACAAAACTGCGCCTTATTTCCGTTATAACAAGGAAGCACGCACACTCATGCGTACCTGGAACCGTGAAGCATACCGGTGGGCAGCACCGTTGGCTGCACCACTCAGTGAATTGGAAGCACAGGTTCTGAGCGATTTATATGATGCCGAGGTCGCCTACCAGGATCATTATTTGGGACAACTTTTGACGGCCTTAAACGGCCGTTCGCGCTACAAAGAGACCTTAACCGTTATCGCTGCCGATCATGGCGATGGGCTGGGCGAACATGGTTATATGGGACATGCCTTTGTCGGGTATGAAGAACTCATTCACGTGCCTATGATCATGCATTGGCCGGCAAAGTGGCAAACCGGCCAACGTATTTCAACCCCAATCAGCACACGGCGCATCTTCCACACTATATTGGATGCCGTCGGCCGTTTGCCAGAAAACGTGCCCAACTTCAATCCCATCGAAGCGCATCGGCTAACTTTACAACATGCAGCTGCTGGAGATGATCCAGAAAATGGAACAGCCTTCAGCGAAATCTATCCACCGCTTAATTTTGTCAAGGCACTGGAGACTCGTCAGCCCAAATTGCTGGCTGATTTCCGCTGTTTGGCATTGCGCCGTGCCGTCGTACAACAAGATACCCAGACAACCCACAAATTAATCCATATCGACGAAAACCCAGCAGAACTTTTTGATTTACCGCTTGATCCGCTAGAATTAGAAAATGTGCATAAGCAACGGCCGTCTACGACTTCTCGACTTGACCAAGAAATCAAGGAAATGGTAGCAACGGCCGTTGCGCAGCGTGACCAACAGATAACTACCGACCCGCTCGATCAGCCCGTTGATGAGCAGCTAACTCAACGGCTGCGCGGGTTGGGATACATAGACTAATCACAATGAGACGTGACAGGTTTTAAAAACCTGTCACGTCTGCAAAGCAGGAAGAAACATGCTCGATTCAATACAAATTGACCCTATTGCATTCACCATACCAATTGGCAATGGGTTTCCCATTTACTGGTATGGCATTATCGTTACGTTAGGCATCGCCGTCGGCGCACTCTGGGCAGGCCGTGAAATTCAGAAGCGCGGTCAAAGTGTCGACGAACTGTACAATGGCCTGATATTGGTTGTTTTTTCCGGCTACATCTTCGCCCGTCTCACTTATGTCCTGCTCGATATGATCGGTGGCGCACAATACGATACATTGTTGGATGTCATCAATATCCGTGCGGGCGGCGTTAACATTTTGGGTGGGTTCATTGGCGCTGCTCTGGTCGGCTGGATTTATGTCAAATGGCGCAAGCTTCCATTTTGGGATTTTGCCGATGTCGCAGGACCAGCTTTATTGATTGCCCAAGCAATTGGTCGGTGGGCCAATTTTGTCAATCAAGAACTGTATGGTCCCCCAACCGACTTGCCCTGGGGGATTCTAATCAATCCCCAAAATCGCCTGCCACAATATGCCAATATGGGTCTTTTTCCGGCGGATACGCGCTTTCATCCCACATTCTTGTATGAATCGCTGTGGTTGTTTGGCGGTTTCATCTTGCTGCTCTTTCTGAATAATCGCTATCGCGACAAATGGAATTCTGGCACCTTGTTCGGCTTATTCTTGATCTGGTGGGGAGTCGGCCGTACGTGGATCGAATTTTTCCGTCCCGATCAAGTAACAATCGGAGACAGCGTCATCACCTATTCAATGTTGTTAGCTTCATCCTTCGCCATCGTTGGCTTGTTAATCGTACTTTCGAGAGCAAACAAACTGCCAACAGGCAGCAGTCGGCGCAAAAAGCGGCGCGTGCGTAAACCAAAACGCCAAAGCTAATGCACCTCGTTTTTGACCAAGTTCGCACCAGAAAGCGTCTTTTGTTCAATTAAAAAATCAATCCTAACGACCTACGACAAAAAATCGGAAGGTCGTTTTTAGTTAGACCGAAGGAGAAAAATATGTTTCCAATTGATGATTTTACCAGCCTGGTTTTAACCTTTGACGATGTTTTACTGGTTCCCAGTTATTCTGATGTATTGCCATCAGAAGTCAGCCTGCGCACACGGCTCACGCAGAATATTTATTTGAATACACCCATCCTTTCCGCAGCCATGGACACAGTCACGGAAAGTCATATGGCAATTGCCTTAGCACGACAAGGCGGCATTGGCGTCATTCATCGCAACTTATCGGCTAAAGAACAAGCCAATGAAGTGGACAAAGTCAAACGTTCACAAGCCGGCATGATTGTCGATCCGATCACGCTGCGCCCCACAGCGACATTAGCTGATGCCGAACACTTAATGAGCACCTACCACATATCAGGTGTCCCCATCACCGATGAGGCAGGTAAATTATTAGGCATATTAACCAACCGCGATGTGCGTTTTGTCAAACCCGGCAAGCAGCTCGTTTCTGAATTTATGACCAGCGAAAATTTGGCAACTGCTCCCGTTGGCACAACATTAGATGAAGCCAAAGAAATATTACATCAATATCGCATCGAAAAATTGCCGCTAGTGGATGAAAATTTTCATTTGAAGGGGCTTATCACGGTAAAAGATATCCTGAAAAAATTGGATTATCCATTGGAAGCAACGGACAGTAACGGCCGTTTACTTTGTGCCGCCGCCATTGGTGTGGGTGAAAAAGGGTTAGCACGCTTGCAAAAACTCGTCGCTGCTGGGATCGATGTTGCTGTCATAGACACCGCACATGGACATACTAAAATCGTCATAGACACCATTCGTGAAATCAAAAACCGCTATCCAAACTTGCCTTTAATTGCAGGCAATGTAGCCACAGCAGTTGGCACAAAAGATTTGATTGCCGCCGGCGCAGACACAATAAAAATTGGAATCGGTGCCGGTTCCATCTGCACAACTCGCATCATATCAGGTGCCGGCATGCCCCAAATTACAGCAATCCGCGAGAGCGCCCAAGTTTGTCAACAACATGATATCCCTTGTATCGCCGACGGTGGCATCAAATACAGCGGTGACATCGTCAAAGCATTGGCTGTTGGCGCGAATGCAGTTATGTTAGGTTCGATGTTGGCAGGTTTAGAAGAAAGCCCAGGCGATATCATTCTGTATGAAGGGCGTCGTTATAAAGTTTATCGCGGTATGGGCAGTTTAGGCGCAATGCAAGGTCATGGAGCAGATCGGTATGCCAGCGGTGTAGCGCGACCCGAGCGTGATAAACTTGTGCCAGAAGGCGTAGAAGGGCAAGTGCCATACAAAGGTAAACTGGCCGACATCATCTACCAGATGATGGGCGGGCTGCGTGCAGGCATGGGCTATGTTGGTGCACACGATCTGACTGATCTGCAAGCGAAAGCGCAATTTAGTCAAATTACAAATGCCGGCTTGTTAGAGAGTCATCCCCATGGCATCGCTGTTACCAAAGAAGCACCCAATTACCAGGTCAGACGTTAGTTTACGTTGTAAACGCAGCCCCAGCTTGTCGAAGACTGGTCTTTCACAGACTCAGCCTTCTCTGTTTACAGGGATGAATGCTTCATGAACAGTCTACTTGCAAGCTGCTGAAAATCTTTATCTGTACATTTTGCATGAAAGTAGATAGAAAAATCACATGGTTTTTCACAGAACTTCTCAAATCTGCCACGAGATTTTAGAATCAGGAAAACTTTTTGCAATTTCGTGGTAAAATAGTTGACATTCTAACTTACTTAGTGTACGGCCTCTCTGAGCCCATTGATTTATTAGGAAAGGGAGGGCCGGCCGGCATACACCAACCCGCTGGGAAAACAAACAGGTGGTGTCGACAAAAGATAGGAGCAAAACAAGCATGGCAAAGCGTAGAGTTACATTAAATGAGGAACAAAAACGTAAAAATGAGGAAATTCTCGCCCGTCTAGAATCTGAACGGGAAAAATTAATCGAGGAAACTCGTGCGTTACAGCAGGCAGAACGGAGCCGACCTGGCCGCAAACGGCGTAAAAAGAAACCATTGGCGGAGCAATTCTAGCCACTGCATCCTCAATAAAACTGTTCGCAATCAAGAGCGCCATCACTTAGTTGATTAGGCGCTCTTGGCGTTTCTAGAGAAAGCTTATGGATCATCATTTCACACATTCAACTTTTATCTCACCATTCACCTGGCGCTATGGCAGTGCAGAAATGCACGCCATTTGGTCGGAACACAACAAACGCTTGTTAATGCGGCAGGTGTGGGTTGCGTTGGCAACAGCACAACATGAAGCGGGATTGGTAACGGCCGTGCAGCTCACAGACCTACAAAACCACATGCAAGATGTGGATATCGAGCGTGCGCTCACAATCGAAAAAGAAACGCGCCATGATGTCATGGCCGAGATTCGTACATTCGCCGAACAATGTATACGCGGCGGCGGCATTATCCATTGGGGGGCTACCAGTGCTGACATCACCGACAATGTAGATGTTTTACGTTTGCGTGCTGCCGCCCAACTATTAGCACAAAAACTACGCACGCTTTTAACAGCATTCTCAAGCCGCATTGAAGCCACAGCAAATCTGCCCACAATGGCACATACACATATTCAACCAGCCGAACCCACAACGCTTGGTTACCGCTTTGCCGTCTATGCCCAAGACCTGCTTGAAGATTACAAAGCTCTACAAAATCTAATTGGAAATCTGCGCGGTAAAGGACTTAAAGGAGCAGTCGGTACACAAGCAAGCTTTCAAGAATTACTGATACATACGTCTATGTCACCAGAGGAAATGGAAGCCATTGCAATGAACTTATTAGGATTGCCCTATTTTCCAATTGCTACGCAGACTTACACACGCCAGCAAGATTTACGCATTCAACAAGTTTTGGCAGGCATCGCATCTTCTTTACATAAATTTGCACTAGATTTTCGGATTTTACAATCGCCCCCCTTTGGTGAATGGGCCGAACCATTTGGCAAAAAACAAGTCGGGTCATCAGCAATGCCCTTTAAACGCAATCCGATCAACAGTGAAAACATCTGTTCGTTGGCGCGTTACATCGGCAGCTTGCCAAATGTGGCCTGGGACAACAGCAGCCAGACAATTCTTGAACGCAGCCTGGACGATTCCGCCAATCGGCGATTGATGCAAGCTGAATCATTTCTGGCAACCGACGAGGTGTTGACTAAAGCGTTACAACTTGTAGAAGGGATAGTTATCGATGAGGAGGCTATCAGGCGCAATATGGCGCACTTTGGTCCTTTTGCGGCAACAGAACGCGTGTTGATGGCACTGGTTGCTGCTGGTGGCAGTCGCCAGGTTGGGCATGAATGGATTCGAGAAGCAAGTTTAGAAGCGTGGGCCACTCTACAAGTTGGCGCAGATAACCCGTTGGCAGCACTGTTAGCTAATGATTCTCGCATTAGACAATATTTGAGCGAAAAACAAATATTGGGTTTGATGGATGCAGCGGCTTATACGGGAACGGCCGTTCACCGCGCACACCAATTCGCCCAAACCATTAACCAGGAAATTGCAATCTAATTTTCGGGGGTTGGCAAAGGGGTAGCCGTAATCAAAACCGGTGGCGGTTCTTGTGTGGCTCTGGGGGTGGGTGACGGTGCCGCAGCCGACGGAGTTGGCATGACAGTGGTTGTGACATCCGGGGTGATCGCGACTGTTGGGACCAGTGTGGGGATCGGTGTTGCCGTGGGCAAAGTTGGGTCAGGCTCAATGGTAATTGTTCGCAAATCGGTGGCAGTCATCAGCACACCCCCATTTTCCAGACGTATTGACCAATCAAAATTGCCGATCAATTCGGGGAAATCCAGGGGGTTGAGGATAAAACCATAACGTGTACCCCACAACGGCCGATTAATCGTCCCAACAGACACCGAGCCTGAGTTTCCATGCATAACCAAAACAAATTGTTCACCCGCAGCCAAAGGTTTCGGCCAATTCCAATTAAAGCTGACCATTTCTGTGTTCAATATAGATAAGTCAGTCTGAGGATTATGAAGGCGTAATGTTGGCTGCCATGCTGATGAAAATTTATTCCCAAATTCAGCCGTCCAATACCAGACACTGGGCGCACTATAATCTTCAACAAAGGCAACCCCTAAATCGGTTGCATATTGATTTAGAATGATGGGGCGATGACTATCACTATTCACCCAAAATTCAACTGCGTAACGCGGATCCGCAAAACCCCAGGCGGTCGCTTCGCCGGCATAACCGCGCTCATAGCCATGATAAATCAAACGCTCAGAAGGATGCGAGCCATCAGAACCACTATGATTCGTATGCTGGAATGCAGCCATGTCAGCGGCGTGTGCTGCAGCCGCACTATTAAGCGCAGCCACAGATTCCAATGGTGGCAAGTCGAACTTCGCACGAGCGGCGTTAACATAGATAAACAGTTGCTCGGCTGGTGTGCTGTTGGCTGGTAAGTCAAGTGACTCCAACACAAATGCTTCCTCTAAATCAACTGCTTCTAAATCCAGCCCGAGGGGGTCGGTGACAGCATCCCCAGAACTACCAGGATTCAAATCCCCGGGTTTGGTAATTAATGGCAAGAAACTTTTCAGGATGCCTGCACCAACGTGAATCCATTTTCCCAGACGGGTTGTGCCAAACTCGTTTTCAGCAATCATTGTGACATAATAATCACCACTGCGGTTGTAGGCATGGTTGATTTCGGCACCCTGATAAATACGGCCGTCGCCCATTTCCCAAGCTACTGCTGTTGTTTCGTCACTAATGGCTTGTCCAAATAAAGGCTCGCCAGCAGGTGCACTGTCCACAACAAACATATCTGCGGCCGGCGGCAAACCAACCGTGACTTGACCAAACGCCTGCGCCAGGCCAAGACTGTTTTCAACTACCAGACTCACTTCATAAATGCCCGGTTGTTGGTATTCATGCTGGGGTGCCGCTTCTTGGGATGTCGTACCATCTCCAAATTGCCACGTATACTGCAGCGGTCCTTGGCCGCCACTATCATTATGAAAAGCAATACTTTGACCCACGCCTGGAGTATCGTCGTCTATACCAAATTGGGCAGCCACATGCGGCACAACGGTAATTTGGGCGCTGCTAGCGGCCTCACCGAGCGGGTTTTTGGCGACTAAGCTGACTGTATAAATACCGGCAGTGGGATAAACGACCAATGGATCGTTGACGGCGACCCGACGGCCGTCACCTAAATCCCATTCTTGCGTAAAAGGACCTGGGCCACTGATTTCTGCTTTTAATTGGTATGATTGACCCACAGCCACATGAGATTGGGACAACACGCTCTCGATTTGGGGTGGTACACCTGTCCAAAGAGTCACCTGGGTGCTTTTTTCTTGACCGTTGTGGTGCAATACAGCCGTTACTTCTTGTTCTGGGCTGGTCAAATCAACCGACTCTACACGCAGTGGTAAAGACAGCTCAAGCCCTTGCCCACTCTCCAGCACCGGCAGCCACTGGATTGTATTCGCCTGTAGATTGACGGTGACACCACGGGGCAACTGTTTCACATCTGGCTGAAGGTTTTGGGGAAATGAGAGGAGAATGGTAGGAACGGCCGTTTCCGGTGTGCGATTGCGAATTTGTAACTGCACCTGCATGGTATCACGGGGAGCGCCAACCGGTGGTGAAATGGCAATATCCAATTGCACAGGCCCTTCAATTTGTGCCAGACCCGTATATGCAGCGGCGGCAGTGGGGATGGCCGGGTCGATCTGCATGCCAAAACCTGCCAGTAACAGCATGAAAATTAGAAGAAAAAATACCCACCGAAATTGAATTCGCATATCTTTGGCAGTTTATCAGATTTTGCTTAACTAAACAATTACGGTTAAGGTAAAAATTTTTATGTCACTTTACCTTTCTGTACTTCTGTTTTACAATCACAAGTATGCGGCCTACAACAATTGTACTCAATCAGCGTTACAAGCTACTCGAACGCATTGGCAGCGGTGGCATGTCCGTGGTCTACAAAGCCCAAGACGTGCTGCTGGGGCGGCTGGTCGCCGTCAAAATGCTGCACGAGAGTTTTACCGGCGATCCCGACTTCCTGCGCCGTTTTCGCCAGGAAGCGTATGCAGCAGCCAACCTTACGCATCCTAATATCGTCACCGTGCATGACATTGGACAGGATGGCCAACGGCACTACATCGTCATGGAATTTGTTGACGGTCAAACCCTCAAACAAATGATTCGTACCTATAACCAAGAAGATAAGGTCATGCCAATCAATCAGATGTTAGACTTAACCATCCAGATATGTGCCGGTATTGGTTATGCCCACCGCGCACAACTGGTGCATTGTGATGTCAAGCCGCAAAATGTGTTGGTCACACACGACAATCGCATCAAAGTTGCCGACTTTGGGATTGCCCGCGCCATGACCGAAGCAAGCACACAAATCCAAGACAGCCGCGTTTGGGGCACACCACAATATTTTTCACCTGAACAAGCATCAGGCATACAAGCCACACCAGCCTCTGATGTCTACAGCATCGGTGTGATCATGTTTGAAATGCTCACAGGTAAACTGCCATTTAAGGCTGAATCACAAACCGCCCTGGCACTCAAACATATCATGGATCAACCGCCTCCAGTCAGTGAATTTAACCCGGCGGTTCCTTATCAGCTCGAACTCATCACAACAAAAGTATTGTCCAAAGAGCCTTCTGGTCGTTATCGCACAGCCGGTCAATTAGGACGTATTCTGAGCAGTTATCGGGAAAATAGTTTAGGAGAAACGGCCGTAGGAACGACAGCAACTGCCGCAGCAGCGTTCACACAAGTATCGGGCATACCTACCAGTGATCAACCCACCCAAATCTTCATACAACCTACAGGGCCAACAGTTGAACAAAAAACAATCTATGCTGCCGGCGAGGCAGCGGCCGTCACTCCTCAACCCGCTGCCCAATCAGAAAAAGATTGGATGGCAATCGGCCTTGGCCTGCTGGCCATCATTGCCCTCCTCGGGCTCATTCCCCTGTGGTATTTTGTCTATCTGGCTTACAGCAGCTAATCAGCAAGCCCACAACGCTTAACACACTTTTAAGACTTAGCGATGGGACATAATTTCTGTTATACTCATATAGTAGATTAAGAAGGCAATCCCTTTAATGAGGGTGGAGGAACTACAGTGAGTTCAACAAGAGCAACCAGATGGTTTGTCTATGCGCTCATGGCAATCGCCGTGATAACAATTATCTGGAGTTTAAACAGCAATAACACGCCCCAAGAAAACATCTCAATTAGTACACTTGCCCAGCAAGTCAAAGCAGGAGAAGTTGCCGAACTCGTTGTCTCCGGTGACGGCCGTACTGTCACAGTCATGCCCGCAGATCAGAACCAGGAACCCACACAATCACAAATCAGTCACGTCAGCTCAATCGAAGAAATCCTCATCGCTTACGGCATCAATGAAGAAGAATATGCCGATGGCATCCCAACCATCACCTACGAACAGCCCAGCCCATGGGGCTCCTGGCTTAATTTAGTCGGCATTTTCCTACCTGCAATTATGATAATCGGCTTTTTTTATTTCATTTTTAGACAAGCACAAGGCAATAACAATCAAGCCATGTCCTTTGGCAAAAGCCGTGCCCGCATGATCACCGGCGACCACCCCACCGTCGGATTTGACGATGTCGCTGGCTGTGATGAAGCCAAAGAAGAACTGCAAGAGGTAGTTGAGTTTCTGAAAGAGCCGGAAAAGTTTGTTACCTTTGGGGCCCGCATTCCCAAGGGTGTTTTGCTTGTTGGCAGCCCCGGCACAGGTAAAACCTTACTGGCCAAAGCCGTATCGGGCGAGGCTGGTGTGCCATTTTTCTCGATAGCCGGCTCAGAATTCGTAGAAATGTTCGTCGGCGTGGGTGCCAGCCGAGTACGTGACCTCTTTGACCAGGCCAAACACAACAGCCCTTGCATCATTTTTATCGACGAAATTGATGCTGTTGGCCGCCAACGCGGCGCTGGCTTGGGCGGATCACACGACGAACGCGAACAAACGCTCAACCAAATTTTGGTTGAAATGGACGGCTTTGGAACCGATACACATGTGATTATATTAGCGGCTACAAACCGACCCGACATTCTCGACCCTGCCCTGCTGCGCCCTGGACGCTTCGACCGGCGTGTGGTCATCGACCGGCCAGACATACGCGGTCGGGAAGCGATTTTTAAGGTACACACACGCGGTAAACCAATCGGTAATGAGGTCGATATTGGTGTATTGGCCAAAGCAACTCCCGGTTTTGTGGGTGCAGATATTGAAAATACGGTTAATGAAGCCGCACTGCTCGCAGCACGTCGCAACAAGCGCAGTATCAGCATGAGCGAATTCCAAGAAGCCATCGAGCGCGTTCAACTCGGACCCGAGCGCAAAAGCCGCATCATGAGCCAGGAAGAGCGCGAAATCACAGCGTATCATGAAGCCGGTCACGCCATCATCAGCCATCTCTTACCTCATGCACAAACCGTGCGCAAAATCACCATTATTCCCCGGGGCATGGCAGGGGGAGTTACCTGGTACCTTGAGGATGATGCCTACTTTTACAGCCGTTCTAAATTTATGGCGCTGATTGCAACTGCATTAGGTGGTCGTGTAGCCGAAGAAATAGTGTTTGGTGAAATCACAACTGGCGCCAGCAATGATTTGCAACAGCTTACTAAAATGGCACGTGCCATGGTGACACAATATGGCATGAGTTCCGGCATGGGGCTGCGCGTTTATGGTGAAAAACAGGAAATGGTCTTCCTGGGGCGCGAGATAAGCGAACAACGTGATTATTCCGATGCCATAGCCGAAGAAATAGATAAAGAAGTGCGTGAGATTATTGACGCTGAATACAAACGGGTCGATTTGTTATTGAACCAAAATCGGGATAAACTCGATCTCATCGCACAAACCTTGTTAGAAATAGAAACTTTGGAAGCAGCGGAATTTGTAGCTTTGATGGAAGGGAAGGTGTTACCGCCGCCACACACACCAAACAATCCGCCGGCTGCAAAAACAGCAACCCAAACCCTAACAAATCAGGAATGGACTCCCCCCCCATCGCTCGATTTGCCACCTTCCCCATCACCAGCTTAAATAAACTGGTCTCTAATGTTTAAGTAGATGATAAGCTCCGATCTAGCTGATTTTTTCGCCCTGTTAAATGATGTTTTACAGGCCATTATTGTCATTTTTGGCACGGCCGTATTCCTCTATTACAGCACTCGCTGGCGACGCTCCGAAGTTGTGCGTGCATTTTGTCTGTTAATCGGTTTTGTCGTGCTTGTCTACCTCAGCGAATTGTTGGTCAGCCGTACAATCGTCTCGACATCGGCTGAAACGTTATTACGCTTTGGTTGGATTGGAATCGCTATGGTTCCGGCAGCCCAGTTCCAACTCTCCAGCTCATTATTGACAGTCACAGGTCAACTACCAAACCGACGCCGTATCCTAGTGCCGGGTGCTTATCTACTCGGCCTAATTTTTGCTGCATTAGCATTGTGGACTGATTTTGTAATTTCTGGTCTCGTGCGCATGGATCATATTTCACGCCTCACACCCGGCATTTTATTTTTTGTTTTTTCGATTTATTTTTGGGCTGTTACGGTAAGCGGCATCTACAACGTGCGGCGTGCACGCGGTCGCTGCCTGACTACGACAACTCGTAAACGCATGACCAATATGCTGATCACCTTTTTAGCGGCACCATTAGCCGTGTATCCATACTTACTGTTGGGTGGCAATGTGATGATAAATTTCCCATTGTTTGGCTGGATGGTGATTATTGTTGGCAATCTGTTGATTAGTGCCATGTTTACTGTGCTTACGTCTGAAATGGCTTATTTTGGCGCTACATCACCCGACCGGGTAGTGCGCGTGCGTTTGTACAAATATATGGCACGAGTTCCTTTAGCCGGTACGATTGTGCTGTTGGTCTATATTTTGGTTAGTCGCAGCAGTTCATTGTTAGGGCTACCGACTGAGGTGGCTTTAGGGTTTTCGCTGGTAGCCACAGTGATGCTTGTTGAATGGGCAATTCATGCCTACAAAAGACCACTTGAACGCATTTTTAATTTAGACAACGATCCCGATGTACGCCGCATTCAAACCTTGAGCGAGCGTCTGGTTACTACGCGAGAGCTGCATCAATATTTGGAAAGCCTGTTAGCTGCAACTTGCGAGGCGATGCGCACCCCAACCTCTTTTGTGGCTGCCATTACAGCGCAAGGCCCTAAATTAGAGGCGGTGATTGGCCCCCTTTCTAAACCAGAAACCATTCTACAAGATGCAGATTTAATTCAATTAACGCAGGTAAATAATGGACAAAAGCAGGGCATCAAAACGATTGGTGGTTTCATTTTGTGGCAGGAATATTGGATACGGCCGTTGTATAACCGCCAGGGTGATTTTGTTCTCGGTATTTTTGGGTTACGGGGTCGTGCGCCTGAGCCAGATTTAAATGACGCTGAGTGGGACATCTTAAATCGTCTAATTTTGCAAGCGGCCAATGCGTTGGAAGACCGTATCTTGCAGCAAGAGGTGTTTGCCGTAGTTGAAGGTTTGTTACCTGAAATCACAGCATTGCAAGAAAGAAGCCGCGCAGCCACTTTTGGTGGTTTGCCTGTTCTGACAGCTGAAAATGAACCAGGAGAAATATTGATTGATGATCCCGCCTTCAACAAAATGGTACGTGATGCGCTCACGCATTATTGGGGTGGTCCCAAACTCACCGACAGCCCTTTGATGCAATTACAAATTGTGCAGGCTGAAATGTCAGCGGGCAATGAAAGTAATCCGGCGAACGCACTGCGTGCCATCCTGGCGCAAGCCATCGAACAACAGCGTCCGGAAGGCCAGCGTAATTTAACGACGGGTGAATGGATTCTATACAATATTTTGGAGCTAAAATTTGTGCAAGGTAAACGTGTGCGTGATGTGGCACGGCGTCTGGCGATGAGTGAATCTGATCTATACCGCAAGCAGCGTGTGGCCATCGAAAATGTGGCGCGGACGATTGGAACGATGGAACAAGAAGCGGCCCAACAAAAATATAATGGCAGCAATGGTACGGAAACTGTTTCAGCCGCAACCAATGACGAATCATCAGAAGCCCAACCGTGAGTGTATATACCTATCAAAACAATCAGCTTTATTGTGAACAAGTTCCACTCGCTGAGATTGCAACGGCCGTTGACACTCCCGTTTATATTTACAGCCAAACCGACCTCATAAATCGTGCCCATGCCTACCTTGCTAATGCACCCACCAACAGCCAATGTTGTTTTGCAGTCAAGGCCAACGGCAATCTCCATCTGTTAAAACTACTGGGGCAAAAGGGATTAGGTGCCGATGTCACCAGCGGCGGCGAATTGTTTTTAGCGCAACAAGCCGGTATCCCCCCTGAGCGCATTATCTATTCTGGAGTGGGCAAAACCAAGCTCGAAATCACAATGGCGCTCAAAGCCGGCATTCGCGCCCTGCATGTTGAATCTGAGCTGGAATTAGGCTGGATCGGTATAATCGCGGCAGAATTGCAAGTAAAAGCGGCTGTCGGTGTGCGTGTGAATCCCAATATTTCTGCAGCCACACACCCCTACATCAGCACCGGTTTGCGCGAGCACAAATTTGGCGTTGATCGTGATACGGCCGCTGCCCTCCTCCACTATGCTCAAACCCACTCCTGGCTCAAAGCGGTTGGCGTGGCCTGCCATATCGGCTCCCAAATCACAACACTGGCTCCCTTCGTCACAGCCGCAAAATTCCTGGTCACATTAGCCGATGAGTTAGCACAAGCAGGCATCAAGCTGGAATATGTAGATGTGGGCGGCGGCTTAGGTATTGACTACACGCAAAATGACGCGCCAACAATTGCTGATTGGGTCACGGCCGTTGCGCAACCCGTGCAAACAGCCAATTATCAACTAATCATGGAGCCAGGGCGTTCTCTGATCGGGCCAACGGGTATTTTGCTCACACGCGTCATCACCCTCAAGCAACAAGGTCAAAAACAGTTTGCGATTGTTGACGCAGGTATGAATGATCTCATCCGGCCAACACTATACCAGGCAGTCCACCCAATTCTGCCGGTAAACCAGCCAACAGCGATGCAACAAGTTTACGATGTTGTGGGACCGATTTGTGAATCAGGGGATTGGTTGGGGCAGCAACGGCCGCTGCCCCCGCTGCAACCAGGCGATTTATTAGCCATCACCCATGCTGGCGCTTATGGGTTTGCGATGAGTTCGAATTATAACGGCCGTTTGCGTCCTGCCGAACTGTTGGTGCAAGCAGACAAATTCAGCACCATCCGCGCACGACAAACCTTTGCAGACTTGCTATAACGTAAAATCTACGTTTTTATAGTAAGTAAGCGTTCGACAATAAGTTCATGGAGGAAAGAACGCTTACCACTAGCCAGCCGTTCTCCAAAACGCTAAGTTGAAAACGGCTGGCGACTAAGTGATTGCCTTTTATGGCGCAAGATGGAAAACATTGCAAGACTGGCGTAACCTTCAACAAATAGAACCTTCAGGAGCATACTTCAGCAAGAAACATCCGATGCTTTAATCTGCGTTGCTTGATCTGTCTTTTAGCATAGCTCTAAATTCTCCAGAATGAACTATTTTGACTTTTCCTACTTGTCCCAAAACTAACAAATCCTGATCAACTGTCACCAAATAATCAGCTTTTCCTAAAATAGCATAAGCGATTAAGTAATCATCTTTAGGGTCTCTAGTAGCGACGGGTATTTTGGTTGTAATGAAAGGGATTTCTTCTGAAACTCCTTTGAGAAGTTGAATGAAACGTATCAGTTCTGTTTCCCTGATTTTCTTGAGTAAATAAGGCTTCCGTTTTACAGTCACTTCAATTTCATTAAGCAAGGGAGCAGAAAAAAGCAAGGTGATTTCACCACTGATAATTTTATCGAATAGAAACAAAACAAAACTGTCTTGATGAGGACTGAGCAAGTAGGAAATATAGATGTTTGTGTCAGCTAATACTCGCATGATTACTTTTCAAAAATAACTTTCCCTTGCGTCACTAAATTATCTATCGCTTCTCTTGTTACCTCATCAGCAATACGTTCCGCTTCATCCGGCGCTACCATTTGATTTCTACTCCGAACCTCTTGGGCAATTTGTTTTAATTCCGCAATAGCCTTTTTTTTGCGTTGTTGCTCACGAGCAATTTGGAGTAATTGATAATCAATATAAGGGATCAGAACAGCTTTTGCCTGTCCCCGATTTTGAATAATGACATCATCTTGGTTTTGTGCTGCCCAGTTAATAAATGAACTAAACTGCTCTCTTGCTTCACTGACGGATACTGTTTTCATTGCCTCTACTCCTTATAATACCGCGTTGTATCTAGCGTTTATTCTAGCCAAACTACTGTACATCTTAACATGAACAAGGGATGTCAGTCAATCTTGCAATAATTTCAGTTTAATTTCTTCCATAGGCATTGATTATTCATTAACCTTGTTCTACCAGCCTGAACAATAGTCGCCAAACCTGTTGCCGAAACGTAGCATCTTTGCCTCGACGGTAAACGTTGACAGTTTATGGTGTAAGGTGGGCAAAATTTGTGGGTCTAACCAATGTCTTTACTGGAAAATATGGAGCAATTTTTGACCGTCGCTTTTTGCAGAACCTTGACTTCACCGACCAAAGCGGCTTTTGCGTAGGTGTGTCAGGCTACGCTTTTTCAGCCTGACACGCCGGAGTAAATGCCGCGTACATCAAGATAAATCAATTCGTTTTTTATGAAATACGATAATGTGGTCAATATATGAACCAGCTAGAAATGGAGCATCCTGCATTAGTTTCTCTCGTTCTTCTCTTTCTAGAATATTTCCATGAGCGCGTTCGTTCCTTTCCTGTCGTAAAAATGTAAGCCTGTGTTTTCTTTGAATAATGTTTTCACGTGTTACGCAATCGATCATATTGGCTAATCGACTTAAATCGTTCCGTGTAACTTGAAATGCATTAACAGCTTTTGCTTTTTGCAACAAGGCTTTTAGCTCATTCTCAAATATTTTTCCTAGCTGAAATAAGCCCACATCAACCGTTTGTACATTTAACAGAGCCACAGCCCGTTCAATATCCTCCCGTAATTTTTTATCACGGATCGTACTTATCTGTGTGAATTGGAGAGCTTGCTCAGTTGTAAAATTTTCTTGATTTTTCAGAAAACAGTAAAGTGTGTTGCCTTGTTTTTCTTTTGAAATATTTTCTATCCGGTCTAGATAATTATAAAAAGTGTGTTTCTTGCAATTCGTTTTGTTCATTACATGAATAGCAGTATCAGCAACTGTTGCCATGTATTGAGGTTGTTCTTTGAGATATTGTACAACTTCCTGTTGCACAATTTGCATCAAGGTTTTATGTGGTTTGTTTGGAATTATTGGAGAATTGACATCATCTATAAATATTGCAATATTTCGCCGTTTTTTTGTAGGTAATGCCTCCAATCGAATAAGAGGCGTGCGATAAAGCCAAGCTGTAATGGTAGATATGGGAATATCAGTTTGCATGTGTAAAGTTTTGAGCAGTTCAGATTGCAACATTCTTTGCTCTGTTTGACTGGAAAATAACTTACGCGTTGCAATTACCAAATCGTTTTGCACATTCTTTCTTTTGCGTTTGGATTGATATGGTTTTGCACCCCATGTTGCTAACTCATAATCAGTATCAGATACTCGGATAAACTCTTTTTTTTCATATAAATAGGCAATGATTGAGTTTTTAGGAATACGCGGTCTTTTTGTGACAACATATTCATGTATTTCTTCAACTGTAGCACTTGATTTGTGTCGGTGGAAGAATTCTTCCATTATTTCAACTGTAGTTTGTGTAACTACATGATCCCATTCGGATAGAGTCCACCGACCGCTTTTCCCAATTGGGTTGAAACGATTGTCGTCAACTAATTGTCCAATAAGGGTACGTTGAGGAACAGGGTGATTTTCAGTAGTTTCATTACTTGCAATGGTTAACTGATGATTGATTTCCTTAAGTATATCCCGAAAGTGCATTGGCTTTTGGTTTGTGTGTAATACACGATATGCTTGATTTGCAACTGATGTTAATTTATCAAATGAGATTTGGAATAAATCATCATTCAAATTTTCAACGTCCGGGCAAATTGCAATCGCATAAACGATGTAATCACCATCAATTTTCTTTTTTCTCTTCCGATTTACCCGAATTTTGATTTCGAAAAATGATATGGGTAAAACCGCAGTTTGTAAAGTACGGTAGACAGCTTTGAGCGCAGGCCAAATTTCCCCCAACTTGATTTTCTTGTTAGTTTGCCATGTATCGAGTCTTGACCCATGATACTCCACTACATTTTGAGGCAATTCTTTAAATTCAAAAATAACCAGCAAAAACTTAACTAAATTGTATTGTTGGGGAGTGATTCGATCCTTGTAGCGTTGCCCAAGAATATGCAAAATTTGCTTAAAGGGGACAAAGTCACCTTCAGTTTGAATTAGATGTAAAAGTTCGTTAGCTTCTTCAACCAAACGATTAGGAACAAACCAATCCTTAAGCAATTTTTGCCCAAGCAGGGTTTCTCGAATACGCAGGAGAGTTTTCGCATTTATTTGCCTGACCCGCTCTCTAGTTATCCCTTCTGCATCTCCAATATCTTGAAGTGTATAAGTCTCTTTTCCATGAAGCCCATAATAATATTTGATATATTTGAATCCCCGTTTGTCACCATAAATATCCATGATTGCTTCTGTAAAGGGCAGTATTAGTGTGACCAAATTGGGTCGAGAATTAGGATCAATACCTATCACAGGAGTTTTGGAAGCCAGCAAACGCTTCAACTGTGAAGTATGAGTATCTGGTGTTTCCATTCTTGAAAGGAGTGATTCTAGATGATCAATAATAATAGCTATTCCAGTTTTTCCTAAGCCACTAATGTTTTTGAAATTGGTTTCTAGTTCAGGCAACAAGTCATCAATAGTTTTTATTTCTGCCCTTTCAAGAGAATTCAGAACACGATTAGAATGAATCCCTAATTCTGATATTGGAAGTGCTTTAATTTCATTGCTAATATCGGGTTTTATTTGTGTGCTTGGTAGCAATCCACCGATTATATATTGTTGTAATTGTTCAACAGGTGTTCCGAGGTAATTTGATATTGCACTGAATAGCTCATTTGCGCGTTTTTCGCCCACATTATTAATACGTGTGATACCAAAATGTCCTAATTCAACAACTTGATTAACTGATACTATCCCTACTCGTTTGAGGGGATTCTGCACTTCAAGGCCAACATCTAAAACTGTTATCGGTTGGTATAGTAAATCAGTGTTTACCTTGTTGGTTTCCATATTGTTCTATTTATGTATCTTGTGGTTAATTGTTAAACATGAATAACGCAGGAGTATTCAAGAATTGAGCCTGCCAACGCTTGGTTCAGTTGCCGCGAGAGATACCCAAATCCTGTGCGGGCACGAAACCTTTACCAATCATTTGCTTATCAGCCAATCGAGCCCCGACCTCGCGGTCAAGTGCAAGCAATGTTAGCCATACCAACTTGATATATTAAGATTTACCGGATCCGCCACACCGGGTACATTTGATTTTTCCCTTTCCTGAGCATCTCGAACATGGAATCCAACGCTTTATTGCGTCTCGACTTTTTAATCCGCCTTTACCTTTACAAGCGAGGCAGATAACTTCTCCTTGCCCGTTACACGAATGACAAGTAGACATTTTACCCTCCACAATTGCTTTCAGTTCGCTTCATCACTATAAATATATCCATTAGGCATAACTAAATCCTCCTTAGATTTTGCTTCAGTTAACTGATCTAATGTGACTGAAGAGTTTTTGAAATTCGCCATATTTAAACTTGCTTCAGAAAATTGAGCCCCGACCAAATTGCACCCTAAAAAAATTGCTTGATCTAGTAAAGCACCTGAAAAATTTACGGCTTGCATTTCAGAATCATTAAATAAACAACCAGTCAAAATTGCTTCGGACAAGTTAGCATCTTTGAAGTTTGTATTGGTACAAGTTGTTCCGACTAGATTTATTCCGATAATTGATGCTCCTGAAAGGTCCGCTCCATCCAAGTTCAAGCCTATAATTTGTACAACAGGTTCAGAGCCACTGATTAAACCAGCTTCATATAAAAATTGCAGAGCGTCACCTTTTCTGATGCCATCTAATTGCCTAAACAGGATAAGTGTTCTGGTTCTTGCAATACTGTGAACGTCACCACTTTCTGAAGTTCTTAAGTTGTCATCAAGTAGCAAATCAGCCATTTTATCGAAATAGGTTTCGAGCATTGCCTGCCGTTGATTGTCTCGTGTAATTTTTCTTTCGTTATCAGTCTGCCACTTACCTAATAGAAATGCACCGATCCCTAAAGTTGCTGGGACGATCAAAAGACCCATCCAATCCCAAAGGGTTTTTTTTGAAAACCCCAAATTATCAGCTTCGTAAGTCTCCCAAATTGTCCAGAGAAACCAAAGACAAAATATCAACCATCCAAGAGAAAGAAATGGATGTTCCTTTATATATAGTGTATACTTTGCAATTTTCGTTCTTAAATGTTTCATGGTTTTCAACGGCTTTCAAATGGCATAAAACCCTCAATTTAATCGAAAGCTTGCTTCACCAGCACAGTCAACAAACACGATCACTTCTGAGTAATAATACGCTCATGTTTACGACATCACTGTGTCTGGTGTAAGCTTTGTTGCACGAACTGCAGATGACGATGGCTATGGGGTT
>JAGRDI010000049.1 GCA_020432765.1 Anaerolineales bacterium
TTTGGCAGCAGCCGGTTTGAGATCGATTTTGCAGGTGAGGGATTGTCACTCGACTTCGAGGCAGCCACCCGCGAAATCCGGTAGGAAAGGGCGATAACCTTCCGCGATTACCATTTTGTAAATGCGTAATTATCAAGTATGGTTTGATCTTTTGAGAGCAGCAAGTTCTCATCCAGACTGGCATGGGCTACGATGATGCGGTCGAATGGGTCCCGTGTCCAGAAAAGTTTTGTCGCTCGTGTTACAACTTCATTAAATGGCTTGGCACAAACTGCTAGACCAATTTTTTGAGCCAAATCCGCGGTGATCGTTTCACAATCGACTGCCACACGCCCAATTTCATGCAGATATTGCAATTCTAAGCGTACAATCGGCGAAATCAACACATCATGGGTGTTTAAAAGTGTTTTGATTTCAGGACTGAACTTAGCCGTAAGACCTGCATACAGCCAAACAACCACATGTGTATCAAGGTAAATCAAGATTTACCTCCCAGGGAATGTCAATTAGATCGTCCGGGTCTCCTTGAATGGCATCGGGTCTATACACTAAATTATTGAACTTATCCACGTTTTCAACCGGCACAATGCGCAGCTTTTTACCCCCTTTATTGATCTCGATGGGTACCCCGGTTGCCAAAACTTCCTCTAGCAGTTTATAAATATTGCCGCGTAATTCAGTTGCAGTTACTGTTTTCATCGTCGAACCTCCAGTTTTTGTGTACGTTCTTTTGTGACGATACGTACGTACATCATAAACTTTGTTAATGGAGATGTCAAACGTCCCTTCTTTGAGATAAAGGTCTATTGCGCAAATATGCACGGCGCCTTTTGATTGCATATTTTTGCTTCCATTTCGTTCTACATCCAACACCTTACCATCTCGCGACTTAAATTACAGCATTAATGCGGAGATTATACCTGTTTTTGCCACAGATTCGCATAACAATTTTCGCAGGAGCCAGATTGTGTGGCGTTAATAATGGGCCAGGCTGCCTTCCAGGCGGGCACGCTGCACAGCGTAGCGGAAGATCAGCAGTGACGCAGGAAACAGGATCACGCAAAACAGGGCCAAAGCCAGCAAATCGGGAGCCAACTCAGCCCAGCCAGCCCCGTTTAACAAGGCCAGGCGCATCGCGTTCAATGCGTAGGTCAAGGGCAGCAAACGGGCGATGATTTGCAGCCATTCGGGCAAAATCTCAACCGGATAATAGACACCACCGACCAAATTCGCAACGCTGCCAAATACGGCCGTTATCGGATCCCCGCGTTTGATCACCATAATCGCACTGGCGGCGATGATGCCAATGCTGGCAAAGGCGATGATCGCCAGAACCAGACTTAACAACGCGCCTAAATAATTCGCACCGGAAAAGGTCACGCCCAATAAAAGAGTGCCGATCAGCAAATAAATGAGGACACGAAAGGTGGTGTAGGTGTAGCTCCAGGCGGCCGAACCAACGATGATAAAGGGCAGTGAGGTGGGCGTCATCAACATCGCTTCGAGTGTGCCGGTGGTCTGCGCTTCACGTAAGGCGCGGCCAAAACTGTTTAGCCCTACCCCAAAATAACTGCCAAAGGCAACGCCAATTAGCACGAAGGAAAAATAGTCACCGTTGTATTGATCCAGGGCCGGGGTGGTAGCTGTGCCGATGAATTCGGAGAGGAAGAAAAAGACCAGGACGTTAAAAAAAACGCCACCCAAACCGACTAGAAACGAAAAACGGTAGCTGGTTTCGGTATGAAAATCACGCGACAAAAAAGCGAAAAGTAGTTTCATGGATCAGTTGGGTGTCTCCACGTTTTCGTCTTGTGTATAATGGGCAAAAACTTCTTCCAATGATGGTGGTTCACTGTCGATGGTGTGGACGTTGATTTCATTTTGGCGCAGGAAGTCGAGTACGGCCGTTAACAACCCGTCCGCTTCACCAGCAGAAAAATTGATTTGTGGTTGGGATGCGGGGTCTGCCAAAGTGATGGTGGGGAATTTCTGGATCAATTGAGAACGAACGGCCGTTTCCATCTCACCTACTGTCAACACATATTTGCGCTGCGGCTGCAAGGTACGACGTAAATCAGCCGGGCGGCCAATCTGGCGAATTTGGCCTTTGTGCATCAAGGCAACCCGATCTGACAACTTTTCCGCTTCGGCCAGATCGTGCGTGATCAAGAAAGCGGTCATGCCGCGTTTAGCCATCAACTCTAAAATCAATGTGTGTAAGCGTTGGGTAGCCGTAGGATCAAGGCTGCGGCTGGGTTCGTCGAGGAAGAGGATTTGGGGCTGGTGTAAGAGTGCGCGTGCAATCGCTACACGTTGTTTCATACCACTGGAATAACTGCTGAAAGATTGGTCAGCAACATCCAATAAATTGACTTCTTCTAAGACCGCACGGATGCGCTCGTCGGCGGCACGGCCGTACAAACCATGCAGCGCGGCGAAAAATTGCAAATTGCGCCATGCAGAAAGCCGCCAATAAAAGCTGCGTTCATCAGACACGACCAGTCCGGTCACCGCTTTGATGGCGCGGTCGGCGGACAAAGGGTGACCCGCCACAGTCGCACTCCCGCCAGTTGGCAAAATGAGCGTACACAACATTTTAACGAAGGTGGTTTTGCCGGCCCCGTTGGGGCCTAACAGCCCGAACAATTCCCCCTTTTCTACTGTGAGTGTGACATCGGTAACGGCCGTAACCGGCTTGTTACGTGAAACCCGTCGCCATCCCCGTGGCTTGATATAGGTCTTCGAGAGTTGGTTGGTTTCAACAGCAATATCCATTGTTCTAAGAATCGCGTCGTCGATTACGCGATTCGGAAATCGCGGCTACGAATTATTATATCACGGTGATTTGCGAGCCAGTGCCATATTTACGCACTTCGATGCGCGTCGGAAAGGCGTCGCGCAGCTCGTCGATATGGGTGATCACCAGGATGCATTTGAAATCATCTTTGATCGTGTTGATCGCTTCAACCAATCGTTGGCGACCACTGGGGTCCTGGCTGCCAAAACCTTCGTCAATCACCAGCGTTTGTAAGCGTGCGCCGGAACGTTTTGCCAGCAGCTGCGAGAGTGCCAAACGGATCGCAAAATTGACGCGGAACTGCTCGCCACCACTGTAATTGTCATACGGCCGTTCCCCGTCATTGTCACTGATACTGATGTCTAGCGTTTCGGTTACGGCATCGCGGCTTTTGAGCTGCCGCTGTGTCTCAAAACGCACGCTCATAATGCCATCGGTGAGCCGTCCGAGTAATTCATTGGCGCGATCTTCAATTTCCGGCAGCGCGTGTTCGATCAATAATGCTTGCACACCATTGCGACCACACGCCTCTTCCAATAAGGTAAGGCGTTGAATGCGCAAGGCGAGAATCTCTTTTTCGGCCAATGTTGTTTTGGCTTGTTGGCGCCGGTCGGCCAACACAGCGAGGCGTTGTTGGGCCACACCCACACGCTGTGCGGCCGTGATTTCAGCTTCGCGCAGCGCAAATACCTCATCTTCGATAACACGCACATCTCTACTGCCGGCCTCCAGAGTAGCCAATTCACCTTGCAAACTGTCTAACTGCCCCTGTTGTTCAGCCAGATTATTTTCCTGTTCTTGAATACGTTCCTCTAAATCCGCAAGTGACTTTACCAATGGTGCCAGGGCGGCTTCAGCTTGCTGCAAGGTTTGCATACGCTTAGGTGCATCCACACGTTTGTTTAGCTCGGTTTTCGCCGCTTGATGGGCCGCACGATCATAGGCGAGTTTTTTTACGGCCGTTTCCAATTCTGCTAACGCCTGCTGTGCGGCCGGCTCAATCTCGTCATTGGTGAAGATCTGTTCAATTTCTGCCAAACGAGGTGCGCCATTCGTGTTCCATTCTGTTTGCATGCGCTGAATTTCATTGAGGCTGGCCTCCGCATCGGCGGCTTTTTTATGCCACGCTCCCTGCTCTTTATCAAGTTTGTCGCGTTCGGCAACAGCCGTTTCCAATATTTTGACCGTTTTTCTTTGCGCCGTGACGGCCGTATCATCGGCTAATGTGGTTTCTAATTCAGTTAATCGTTGGGCACCCTCGTTTTCCCATTCCTGAACGGCCGTATCGATCTCCGCCAGACGCGCTTCGGCTTTGGCCAGACGCTGCTGCTGCGTCTGTTGGTCTCTTTGCAGGCGGTCACTTGATTTGAGCGTCTGGCTAAGTTGTTTGATTTCACTATCCAACTGCTCGATGCGTGCTTTGTTGGCGCGATAGCGGTCACCCGATTCCTTGCCTTCAGCTTTTAACTCCGCCAACACAGATGTACGATGAGCATCTGTCAAAGCCTGCCCGCACAAGGGACATGCGCTTTCTCCTTCGGTCGCTTGCAATTGATCCAGCCGCTTCTTCAACTTCTGCATACCCGCATGGAGCGTTGGCTGCTGCGTTTTGAGCGAATCAAGCTCGGCCTGTTTGACGGCGTGCTGTTGGCTCTGTTCCGCGATGGCGTTAATTTGGACGGTTAACTGGGTCACGGCCGTATCTGCCGCAGCCATATTTTCTTGAACGGCCGTTTTCTCAGCAACCAACTGTGCCACCACTTTTGCACGCCCTTTGAGCTGGTTCAACTCTTTGGCCAACAACCGTTGTTCCCCTTCCAATTCCTGCAGTTTGCCGCGTGCCTCATGCCAGGATTCAGCTTTGGCAGCCAGCTCTTCTAACTTCGTTTGGAGTTGGGATAAACGGCTGCGGCTGTCATCAAGCAGCATTGTTAGCTGCTCGCGCTGCGCCTCGGCCGTCGCAAGCCGCTCAGCCTGTTTTTGCAAAGAACGCTTCTCCTGTTCGAGACGGCTGCGTTGATCCGCCAGTTTTAGTTCAAACGGCCGTTTCGCTTGCAACAGGCGATTGTGTTCATCCGCTTGAGTTTGGTAAGCCTCTACCTGTGTAGTGACGGTTTGCCAAACGGCATATTCAGCCTGAATCTCGGCCGCTTGCGCTAATAATGCTTCAAGCTCGGCTCGTTCCTGCTGGCGCGTCTGCTGCGTTTGGCGGCTGTTCTGCAAACTTTTGGCGATGCGCGTCACAGATTGTTGGTGATTAGCCAACATCATTTTATGCCGTTCCACCACTGCGGCTGTTTGGCGTGCCTGGTCAAGAATGGTTTCTTGCAATTTAAGTTTGTCAACGATAACCTGGCGTTCTGCTTCAGCGACTTTTAAGGCCTGGCTGCGCTCTTCCTCTTGAGTTAATTCAGCGTCGATATCGGCTAAACGGCCGTCTAACAAAGCCATCTGCCCCTCAGCGATTTTACGCTGCTCCGTGGCCGCTTCCTTATACCGATCCCAGGTGGTCACACCCAGCAGTTCGGCCAAAATTTCTTTGCGCTTGTTGGGCGTTTTGGTCGTAAACTCATCCGCTTTGCCTTGCAGCAAAAAACTCGCATTTGTGAAGGTGTCATAATTCATGCGCAGCAGCTGCTCGATGGCCACCTGCGTCTCACGGATTTTGCTTTCGCTGAGCGGTTTCCATTGATTGGCTTCTGTAGCAATTTGAAGCTCCAGCATCGTGCCTTTACGCTGTTGTTTTCGCCGAATCACACGGTAAATATTGCCTTCGAGGTTGAAGCTAAACCGGACTTCCGCACCTTCACCTGTGATGGCTGCCTGGCGGTTGATGACGTCATCATCACTGCGGCTGCGGCTGCGTCCAAATAAGGCGTAGGTGATGCCGTCCAAAATGCTGGATTTGCCTGCGCCGTTAGGCCCCGAGATACAGGCGAGTTCGATCTGGTTAAATGTGAGTACGGCCGTATCGCGGTAACTCAAAAAATTGGTTAACTCAAGTTGAATGGGAATCATAATTGTTTTATTACGCTATCATATTCCTCAGGGGCTTAAAAAGATTCAAGATATCAAGACTACATGCTAATGTACACTGGGTGAGCTTGAATTCTACCTTTCAACCACATACTGATTGGATTAATGAACTCCTTATATTTCACTTGATCTGACCCAACGTTTGAGAAAAGTAATATGTGATACATTTCTCCTTTTTCTCTAGTGTAAAGGTCTTTTGCCCATTCCCATTGAACAGCTGTTATTTGAAACATCGTCGGATTTTCATCAGTTTTGCTCTTTATTTCGTAATAAGCAATATCTTTTCCATCTTCACGGATTACAAAATCATACCCTTTACCAACGTTGCCATTCTCATTTAAGCTTATAACTGTATAGTTAGGATATTTATCTTTTAAGTATTTCTTTGCACTTTACTTTCTCGTAAATTGGTTT
>JAGRDI010000050.1 GCA_020432765.1 Anaerolineales bacterium
GGCAACCTTTTCCCCTAATACGTGACGACCTTTGTAATACCAATCGCGGGATTCACGCGCTGAGCCAAGCGCATATTCATAAAATCTAGCTTGGTCTTTCCCCGAAGCCCGACTATACCCTTCACAAATATTGGCACTGCCAGCCGCTCGATACAATTGGTCTGACAATGCCACCGTGCGTTTGTCTTGCGCCAATTTACAAACATCATGCCAAGCTAACTCACCCAAAAACAGCCCCTGCTGATAAACCACCGATTTCCAGATAGGATCATTTGTAATCGTCGTTGGCATTTCCTGAACCCAAGACTGAAAGTTCATGATTCTCTCTAGTGCGTAGAGCGTAGTACGTAGAAAGAATTACGCATTACGCACTACGCTCTACGTCCTAATAACTATCCGCTTCCAAGACCACTTTACCTCGGAAAAAGTAGTAAACCCCTGCTGTGTACATCAACACAAACGGCATGCCAATCAAGGCGATAATCAGCATAACGATCAAGGTATTGGCCTGAGAAGCGGCATTGGTGATTGTCAGATTGTACTGTTCATTAATCGTCGAGATGAGTAAGTTCGGGAACATGCCCACGGCGACCGATAACATCAAGAAGGCAATCATCGCCGACGAAGCGACAAAGGCTTTGAATTCCTCACCCCGTTTCAGGAAGGTGGGAATCAGACCAAAGGAAATGATCGCGGCCAGCGGGAAGATGATTGGCCAGATTTGAGCATAGACAGCAACAGGTTGGTAGCTGCCAATGAACATGAAGATGACGGTGAGAACGGCCGTAAGCGCAAACGCTGCCATCAATTTCGGCATAAAGCCGCGCACCCGTGCCTGTATCTCCCCTTCCGTTTTCAGATTGATGTAGAGCGCTCCGTGCATCGCCATCATGGCAATCGTCGTCAACCCCATAACCAAAGCAAATGGATGCAACAAAGTAAGAATATTGCCAATATTGATATGGCCCTGCTGATCCAGTGGCACACCTCTAATAATATTGCCCAAAGCAACACCCAACAGCAATGCTAACAGCAGCGAGGACAAGAAAAACGTCACATCCCACACCTTGCGCCAGCGTTCACTTTCCTGCTTGCTGCGAAACTCAATCGCCACCGGGCGCAAAATCAGCACCATCAACACCAACATCATTGCCGGATAAAAGCCGGAAAAGAGGGACGCATAAACGATGGGAAAAGCGGCAAACAATGCGCCCCCGCCCAAAACCAGCCACACTTCGTTCCCATCCCAAATGGGACCAATCGTGTTTAGATTGATACGCCGTTCATGATCGTTTTTGGCTGCAAACAGATGCAAAATGCCCACACCCATATCAAAGCCATCCAGAATCAAATAGCCTGTGATAATCACGATAAACAAGATAAACCAAATCGTATTAAGCGACATTAGTCCCCCTCCCCGGCTGCAGAAGCACGTGGCTGCCGGAAAATTTCACGGAAGGTGTCCGGCAGCGCCGTACCATCCGGTACGGCGTTGGGCGGTTCTGGCCCTTCTTTGATTTTGTGATCCAACAAAAAGATAAAGAGTATAAACAAAATTGCATACAAGATGGCAAACATAATCAAGGAAATCAACACCTGATTTGTCGTCAAAGTCGGGGAAACGGCATCGGCGGTGCGCAGTAAGTTCCACACAATCCATGGTTGACGACCTGTTTCGGCCGTCCACCACCCCGCAATGGTCGCCACTTCTGTCAACACAATCGTCGAAACAAAAATCCACAACAGCCAGCGCATCTCAAAAACACGCCGTTTGCGCCACCAGAAAAACAGTCCCATGAGACCAATCAGCGGAAAGAGAAAACCAAGGTCAATCATGATGTGATACACTTGAAAAACCACATTGACCGGTGCCCACGTATCTTGCGGAAAGGCTTCCAAGCCAGTGACAACAGCCTGCGGGTTTTGGTAGCTGAGAATACTCAATAAACAAGGAATGGAGATACCCGTCGTTGTCTGTTCCGCTTCATTCACCCAGCCCACCAAATACATCGGCGCACAAGATTGCGACTCCCAAACCCCTTCCATCGCCGCCAATTTTGGCTGCTGATAATTGGTCACTGTAATGGCCATCTGTGCCCCAAATACAAAAAGTTGCAAGAAGGCTAAAATGGCGAAGAACCATAACGCCAGAGTAAAATTCTTTTTGGCAAATTCGATGTGTTTCTTCTTCAGCAAATAGTAGGCGGTCACGCTCAACACCAATGACGCTCCAATCATCCACGAGGCCACCCAGGTATGCAGCAGCCGTGGAATGAAGGAAGGTGTGAAAACGACCTCTGCAAATTGGGTCATAAACGCTTGTTGGCCCCACTGTGTTGTGGCTATTGTGTAGCCTTGGGGTGTTTGCATCCACGAATTGGCCATCAAAATCCACAAAGCACTAAAATGTGCCCCAAACACAACCAAAAAGGTGGCCGTCACCCACATTTTAGGTCCCAGCCGTTTGCCTCCAAAGAGCAGTAAGCCTAAAAAACCACCCTCCAGGAAGAAGGCAAAGATGCCTTCTGCCGCCAACAAGCTGCCAAAAATATTGCCCACATAGCGGGAATATTCAGACCAGTTCATGCCAAATTCAAATTCCTGCACAACACCTGTGGCAATACCCATGGCAAAAACCAATCCATAGATTTTGACCCAGAAAAAGGACGATTGCCGCCAGGCCGGGTCTTTGGTACGCAAATATTGAACGCCCATCACGACTAACAACAACCCCAGCCCCATGGAAATGGGCGGGTAGATGAAGTGAAAACTGGCTGTGAAGGCAAACTGAAGCCGGGAAAGAAACTCTGGATTCATAAACCTCCTCCTTAAAACTTGAAAATATTGCGTAATGCGTAATCAAGATGATTAACGCTCTACGCTCTAGGTAACTAAAATAACTACCGAACGTGATGCAACCTGGTAAGTCGGCTGACTTATTTTTTGTGCCTCTTCCCTGGCACAAATGTCTGCAGGCGACGGCCGTTTCGTATCCACCCACAATCGCCACGTATTCCTGTCGGTTAGGGGCAGATGGAAGGTGAGCGGTTCCCAATACGCATTGATCATCATATAAAAACGAGTATCGCTGTCCGTTTGGAAAGCAACGGCCAATGTATGCGACGAAAAGCCTTCGTCTGGCTGCCCCGCATCAACTCCGTGGAATTGTACCTCAGAGATCTCAAGCACGTCATGCAAAGTTTCTGCATTGGTACGCGAGAGGCTGCGCTGCTTCCGCGCCGCAATCAGCTGCTTGACAAAGCGAAAGATGTCGGCGTGTTTGTCCAGCAGCGACCAATCGAACCAGTTGATTTCATTGTCCTGGCAGTAAGCGTTGTTGTTACCCTGCTGGGTGCGGCGCACTTCGTCACCCATCAAGAGAAGGGGGGCACCTACGGCCGTTAACAGCAGCGTCATAAAGTTTTTTACCTGGCGGTTGCGTAAGGCTTCAACTTCAGGATCGTCTGTCGGACCTTCTACGCCGCAGTTCCAACTGTAGTTGTCATTGCTGCCGTCACGATTGTCTTCGCCGTTGGCCTCGTTGTGCTTGTTGTTGTAAGAGACCAAATCATTGAGGGTAAAGCCGTCATGAACCGTGATGAAATTGATGCTCTGCTCCGGCTCCCGATTTTCCCAGCCATAAATATCTGGGCTGCCCGTTAGCCGTTCATCCAACACGTGCGCTAACCCCTCATCTGATTTGACAAAACGGCGTACATCGTCGCGGAAACGGCCGTTCCACTCCTTCCAGGTATCCCCCACAAAAGTGCCTACTTGATATAATCCTGCGGCATCCCAGGCTTCAGCTACGAGCTTCGTACCCGCCAATACCGGGTCGGTGTCAATATCCCAAATGATGGGGGGATTAGGCAGTGGCTCACCGTGATCACCGCGAGTTAGCACCGAAGCCAGGTCAAAACGGAAGCCATCAACGTGCATCTCCTGCACCCAATAGCGCAAACTGTCGCGGATGAGCCGCCGCGTAACGGCATGACCGGCATTAAAGGTGTTGCCACAGCCGGTATAATCAGCATATTGGGAACGATTTGCCTGATCCAAAATGTAGTATGTGTCATTCGCCAGCCCGCGAAAACTGAGGCTAGTTGGGTTGCCAAATGCTTCGGCGGTGTGGTTGTAAACCACATCCAGAATGACTTCAATGCCGGCGCGATGCAATCCCTTAATCATATCGCGAAACTCATCCAGCACGGCCAACGGCTCAGAGGCGGAACTATAACCTGTGTAAGGCGCGAAGAAGGCGATAGGTTGGTAGCCCCAATAGTTGATTAATCCTTCAGGCGCGGTGAAGGGGTCAAAATGGTAGACAGGCAGCAGCTCAACGGCCGTTATGCCCAAATCCTGCAAATAGGGAATCTTCTCAATCAACCCGGCATATGTGCCCCGCTTCTCTTCGGTCACGCCCGAATTGGGATGCTGTGTGAAGCCGCGCACATGCATTTCATAGATGATGGTGTTCGCAAAGGGGCGGTTTAACGGCCGATCGCCTTCCCAATCATAGGCACTCATGTCAGCCACGACGCTTTTCATGGCAACGGCCGTATTGTCTCCCGGTTGGCTGGCGGTGGTACGATTATAAGCAGCAGGCATGGCAACGGCACGGCCGTAAGGGTCTAGCAGCGCTTTTTCTGCATCATAAACCAAGCCCTGTTCCGGTGCGAATGGTCCATGCGCTCGATAGGCATAAATCTGCCCAGGCCGGCAGTCCGGCACAAAGCCATGCCAGTAATGTCCTACATGCTGCGGCCGTTCCAGGGACACGACCTGTGACGATGCCGCATCGTCTACCCCGGCAAACAGGAGCAGATCAACGGCCGTTGCTTTGTTAGCATACACGCTAAAATTGACACCATCAGATAAGGGCGTGGCACCTAAAGGGTAAGAACTGCTGAGACTGCTCATGATAAAAGCCTTTCATCGTGCGTAGAACATAGTTTTTCTACGCACGACGCGTTACGCTTCTTAAAGTCCGGGACTGCTCTGCATAATGCCACCATCGGCGAAGATGGTAGTGGCGGTAACATAACTGGCTCCTTCACCTGCCAGAAAAGCCACAACCGAGCCTATTTCCGAAGATTCTGCCATTCGTCCCAACGGAATCGCACTGTTGAGTTTGTTCAATAATTCGGGGTCTTCCATCGTTGATTTGTTAATGGGGGTCGCCACAGCACCCGGGCCAACACCAACCACCAGGATATTATGCGGTGCTAATTCCAAACCGGCCGTGCGCGTGAGCATCCGCATCCCACCTTTAGACAGGCAGTAAGGGGTATTGCCGGGCATCGGCCAATCTTCATGCACCGAGGTGATGTTGATGATACGGCCGCCATCTCCCTGTTTGATCATCTGCCTGGCGGCAATTTGAGTGCCGAAAAAGGCGCTCTTGAGGTTGATGTCCATCACCCGCTCAAACTGCTGCTCTGTGGTGTCCAACACGGAGGTACGTGTTTCGATCCCGGCATTGTTGACCATGATGTCCAGCCTGCCAAATGCTTTTACGGTTTCATCGACCAACATTTGCAAATCTTCGACCTTGCTCACATCGGCCTTCACGCCGATGGTTTGATCGCCCAGCGCCAGAATTTGTTTTTCCAGTTCTTCAGTCGCTTCGGGATGCACCACATAATCAATAACAATGTTGGC
>JAGRDI010000051.1:0-10377 GCA_020432765.1 Anaerolineales bacterium
GGCCAAACCAATTACGTTGCTACCAAAGCAGGTGTGATTGGCATGACAAAAGTATGGGCACGTGAACTCGGCCGTTACAACATCCGCGTTAACGCGGTTGCACCCGGCTTTACCCTTACCGAAATGGTACGCCAAATGCCTGAAAAAATCCTCGACAGCATGAAATCCCATACTCCTTTACGCCGACTTGGAGAACCCCGTGACATCGCCAACGCCTACCTATTTTTAGCATCTGATGAAGCCAATTTCATCACGGGTGAAGTTTTACGCGTTGACGGTGGAATCGTTGTAGGAACATAAAGTCGATAAACATGGACAGAAAAGAACTCGAACAAAAAACCTTTCTGTTCTTTTCCGTCTGTGTTTTTAGAAGAATTATAGAAGTAATTTTTCAAACATAAACAGTGGTGATTTTTATGGATGCAGGCAACCTATTAGGTCAACGAGCAAATCTGACTCCAAACAGAGAAGCTTTATTAGAGTTGGATACTGGTATTCGCTACACCTATAAACAACTAAATAATCGTGCAAATCGTGCCGCCAACTGGCTGCTGTCGCTTGGTATTGGTTATGGTGACCGGATTTCGATTTTGGCGCATAACAGTGTTGTTTACCTCGATCTGTTTTATGGTGCAGCCAAAATTGGGGCGGTGTTTGCGCCTTTGAACTGGCGGCTTGTGGCGCAAGAGCTTGTCTACATCGTCAACGACTGCGCCCCCAAAATCATATTTTGCGATCCTGATTTCGCGCCTTTATTATCCGAGATGCAACCTCATATTTCAGTTGAACATTTTGCCAGCCTGAATGGGGCTGAGATTCAAGATGCGATTGTTTACGAGGCCGCTTATGCCGCAGCATCCACCTCCGAACCACCTCGTCCTTCAGAGCTGAATCCTGAAACGCCGCATTGTATTCTGTACACTTCGGGCACAACCGGACGGCCCAAAGGTGCTATCATCCCGCAGCGGCAGGTATTATGGAATTGTATCAACACGGCCGTTTCCTGGGGACTTAACGAAAATGATGTCTCACCCGTCTTTACCCCCATGTTCCATGCCGGTGGTTTATTTGCTTTTTTAACCCCATTGTTTTATTTGGGCGGCCGTATCATTTTGGGCAAAGGCTTTGATGTTGAAGCGTCGATGCGTGTCATTCTAGAGGAAAAATGCAGCGTCATTTTGGGTGTGCCCACGCTCTTCCAAATGTGGCTAAATATGCCCAACTTCGATGACCTTGATTTTTCGCATGTCCGCTTTTTCATCAGCGGTGGTGCACCTTGCCCAGTGCCGCTCATGCAAGAATGGCGTGCGCGTGCCGGTACCGTTTTCCGCCAGGGATATGGCCTCAGCGAAGTCGGCCCCAACTGCTTCAGCATGACCGACGCCGACTCCGTGCCCAAATCCGGCAGCGTCGGCAAACCGATCTTCCACAGTGAAATGCGTCTGGTTGATGAGCAAGGGAACAATGTGCCGCCCGGTATAATTGGCGAATTACTCATTCGTGGACCGCATGTTTGCAGCGGCTATCTGAACAACCTGGAGGCGACTCAAGCCGCGTTGGTTGATGGTTGGTTCCACACCGGCGATATGGCTTGTATGGATGCAGATGGTTTTTATACCATCGCCGGCCGTTTCAAGGACATGATTATCAGCGGCGGTGAAAATGTGTATGCAGCGGAGGTTGAGGCGGTGTTTATGCAGCATACGGCCGTTCAGGAATGCGCCCTCATCGGGCAACCAGACGACAAATGGGGCGAAGTCGGCCTGATGATTACTGTGCTCAAACCCGGCCACCGCGTCAGTGAAAGCGACCTGCGCGACCACTGCTATACGCAGTTAGCACGCTACAAAGTACCCAAACAAGTCATCTTCACCGATGCCTTACCTTATTCACCCTATGGCAAAGTCGAAAAAGCAAAACTTCGAGAGCAATTTTTGTAAGGCATTTTCAAAATTGCCCTACAAGTTTGTACAATGCATAAATATAAATATGAAGTAATTATCTATTGGAGCAGTGAAGACGAGACATTTATTGCTGAAGTGCCTGAACTACCAGGCTGTGCAGCCGATGGCGCTACGCACACAGAGGTACTCAGCAATCTGGAAACGATTATTGATGAATGGATTGAAACAGCACATGAACTCGGCCGTCCCATTCCGGAAGCAAAAGGGCAGTTAATGTTTGCATAGCGGCAAAGTAACGGGAGTATAAAATGGAGATTCCAACAGCAGCGGGCATCACTGCCCAAACGATTACAACGGCACGACTAACCACCCGTGTTCTCTTTAGCGGCGCTGCGGATGGCGTGCCGGTATTGTTTTTACATGGCAATACCACATCAGCTACCTGGTGGGAAGAAACGATGCTGGCTTTGCCGGACGGCTATTCTGGCATTGCACCCGACCAGCGCGGCTTTGGCGCGGCCGATCCCGCCAAAAAGATCGATGCCACACGCGGCCTGGCCGATTTAGCTGACGATGCCCTGGCTTTGCTCGATCATCTCAACATCAACAAGGCCCACATCGTGGGCAATTCGATGGGCGGCTCGGTTTTGTGGTGGCTGCTGATTGAGGCTCCAGAACGCTTCTTGAGCGCAACGATGGCAGCACCCGGATCGCCTTTTGGTTTTGGCGGCACAAAAGATGTGGACGGCACCCCTTGTTACGCCGATTTTGCCGGCTCAGGCGGCGGATTAGTCAATCCGCAAGCAGTTGCTCTCGTCAAGGAAGGCTACAGCGGTGCTGAAAATCCATTTGGTATGCGCTCGGCACTGCGCTTGTTGGTCTACAAACCGCCGTTCATGCCTGAGCGCGAAGAAGATTTACTTGCCTCCGCCTTGAGCATCCATGTAGGTGAGCAAGATTGGCCCGGTGACAAAACCCCATCACCCAATTGGCCTTTCTCTGCACCGGGTAAATGGGGTGCAGCCAATGGATTGTCACCCAAATATGCAGTTGATGTGGCTGACCTGCTCGCTATCGAACCAAAACCAGCCATTCTTTGGGTGCGTGGCAGTGATGATAAGGCGGTTTCAGATACGGCCGCATCTGATCCCGGTGTCTTGGGTTTAGCAGGCTTTATCCCCGGCTATCCTGGCAGCGAAATTTACCCGCCACAGCCCATGCTCGGCCAAACCCGTGCCGTACTAGACAAATATGCTGCAGCCGGCGGCAGTTATAAAGAGGTTGTCATTGACGATACCGGCCACGTTCCGTTTATTGACAAACCGGATGAGTTCAACGCGCATTTTCACGCGCACATCAGGTGATAGACAGCATATTGCGTATTGCGTATTGATCGTTTCCCTACGCAACACGCAATACGCAATATAGGAGCAAAACAATGACCCAACGTAAATTAGGTCGTGGCGTCGCTATGGTCGGCGCAGGCATGAGCCAATTTGGTGTCTTTCCTGAAAAAGATACCCGTGACTTGTTTGTAGAAGCTTTTTGGGCGATGCGCGACTCGGTGGATAAAGATTTTGATCCGCACGACATTGAAGCGCTGTACATCGGCAATTACAGCAGTGAATTATTTGAAGGCCAGGGCCATACCGCACCGATTATGGCCGATTGGGTTGGTTTGACACCCATTGCAGCCACCCGGGTTGAAGATGCCTGCGCCAGCAGCGGCGTTGCCTTGCGCCAGGGGATCATGGCCGTGGCTTCAGGGCTGCATGATGTGGTACTGGTAGGCGGCATCGAAAAGATGAACAATCTGCCCATCGCTGAAGTTACCAATGCGCTGGCAACGGCCGGCGACGTGTTATATGAGATTCCGGCGGGCTTTACTTTTCCCGGTTTCTATGCAGCAATGGCGACAGCCTACATGGATCGTTATGGTGCACGGCCAGAAGCGCTGATGAAAGTCGGTTTGAAGAATCATTCAAACGGTGCATTAAATCCCAAGGCACAATTTAATATGACAATCGCGGATGTGATGCTGCGCAAACAAGCCAGCGCGGAGAAAAAAGGTCGCCCGATTCCGCATTGGGATGATGAGATGGCCTTTTTGCAGGATGACCGGGCCAATCCGATGATTGCCTGGCCTTTGCGCTTGTTTGACTGTTCACCGGTGACGGATGGCGCAACGGCCGTTCTGCTAGTCAGCACCGACATCGCCAAAAATTTCACTGACGACCCCATCAATATCATCGGTTCCGGGCAAGCGAGCGATCGTGCTTTACACGGCCGTTCCGATCTCACCAGTATCAACGCCGCCAAACTCGCCGGTCAACAGGCTTACGATCTCGCCGGCGTGACGGTACATGATGTCAAAATCGCCGAAGTCCATGACTGTTTTACCATCGCCGAAATCATCGCCACCGAAGATTTGGGCTTTTTCTCTCCCGGGCAAGGGCATGAAGCGGTCGAAGAAGGCTTAACTGCGCGTCATGGCCCACATCCCATTAACACATCTGGTGGCCTGAAATCAAAAGGGCATCCGGTGGGTGCATCAGGCACAGGTCAGGCAGTTGAAATCTTCACACAAATGCGTGGCCGTGCAAGTAAACGGCAAGTAGATCGCGATGTCGATATCGCTCTCACGCATAATGTCGGCGGCACAGGCCAAACGGCCGTTGTCCATATTTATCAAAGGGATTAGCCGTAATGAATGAACGCGGATTTACACACACATCTTTTCAAGCCTTTTTGAATGAAAATCGGTTTATGGGGGCACGTTGCAAGCAGACTGGTGAGCTTTTTGTGCCACCACGTCCTATGTGCCCCCAAACGTTTAGCACGGAAATGGAATGGGTAGAGCTATCGGGTGATGGGCAGTTGGCGGCATTTACGGCCGTATACATCGGCGCACCCGCAATGGTTGAGGCGGGTTATGATCGCAATCATCCGTACATTTCCGGCATTGTGCAGCTAGCCGAAGGTCCCAAAATCTCTGCCCAAATTCTGGGCTTAGATGGCAACGATCCCGGAAACATAAAAATCGGCACGGCCTTAAAAGTAACTTTTATTGCCCGTGACACCACAGAAAAAAAACAAACCTTTTTAGGATTTACAGCAGAAAATTAGTGGATTCCAAAGACCAAACCTGACAGGTTTTAAAAAACCTGTCAGGTCTGGTCTAGTCTTATTATAGTTAGAAGAAATTATGAACCATTTTGATTGGATAAAACGACACGCTGCACGCACACCCAACAAGTTGGCGCTGTTTGATGCGCATACCGGTCAGCAGTTCACTTATGCCCAGTTAGAAAAACGCATCATTCAATTGGCAGGTTTTATGCGGGGTCAGCTTGGACTGCAACAGGGCGATCGCATCTCAATTCTGGCGCAAAACAGTGCCGAATATTTTGTGGTGCTGTTCGCCTGTGCCAAGTTAGGCGTGATTTTGAACACGCTAAATTGGCGCTTAACCGCGCCAGAAATTCAGTTTATTCTGGATGATTGCACACCACGCACACTGTTTTATGAGCCACAATTTGCGGAGGTGGTTGTCGAATTAAAGCCAACACTACCCTGCAAAAATTATGTAGTCATGGGTGCAAAAGCGGGTGAAAACGAGTTTGTATATGCAGAAGGTATTGCGAGCGCAATAAACACAATCACCTCCCCCCCAACCCTCACCTACGACGACATTTGGGCGATCATCTACACATCCGGCACCACCGGCCAACCCAAAGGTGCACAAGTCACTTATGGCAACTTCTTTTATAACGCAGTTGGCATGGGACAGGCGATTCAACTCACATCCGACGACATTAATCTGAACGTCTTGCCCACCTTCCACATCGGCGGATTGGGGCTGTATGCCGGACCAACCTTCCATGCCGGCGGCACAGTCATCATCATGCGTGCTTTTGATCCAGCCGCTTATTTACAAATTGTGCAAGCATGGCGGGTGACGGTGGCACTGCTCGTCCCGGCCATCTATCTGATGCTCTCGCAGTTTCCCGATTTTGAGCAGTACGACCTATCCAGCGTGCGCAGTTGGGCGAGCGGCGGCTCGTCACTGCCACCATCCTTAGTCCACACGTTTGCCGAAAAAGGGATCATTATCCAACAAGGCTTCGGCATGACTGAAACCGGCCCCACCGTCTTCCTGATCGACAAAGAACATGCTGTAGCCAAAGCCGGCTCTGTGGGCAAACCGGTGCTGCATACCGATGTGACAATCAGAGATCAGCAAGGCAAAGTTCTCGGCCCCAATGAGGTGGGTGAACTTTGCATTCGCGGCGGCAATGTCACCACCGGTTATTGGAACAGGCCGGGAGCAACGGCCAAAGCCCTGATTGACGGCTGGCTGCATTCCGGCGACGCGGCCATGGTTGATGAGGATGGTTTTTATACCATCGTGGATCGTTGGAAGGATATGTATATTTCGGGCGGCGAAAATGTATATCCGGCCGAAGTTGAGAATGTGATCTACCGGCATACGGCCGTTGCCGAAGTCGCCGTGATTGGTGTGCCCCACCCCAAGTGGCAGGAAGTTGGCTGCGCATTGGTTGTCGCCAAAGCCGGTCAAACGGTTACAGAGGAAGAGATTATCGAATATTGTCAGGGTAAGCTGGCACGTTACAAAATTCCCAAATCGGTGGTTTTTGTGGACAGCTTACCGCGCACCGCTGCGGGCAAGGTGTTGAAAAGGGAATTACGCGAAACATATGGTTCCTGAGAAATTGTGCATAGGAATGCGATTTACAAAATCGCACAATTTTAGCCAGGCGGATTTTGACCTGTTCGCCGCATTGAGTGGGGATGATAATCCCATTCATGTTGATCCGGCATTTGCGGCACGCACACGCTTCGGACGCACGGTAGCGCATGGGATGCTGTTGTATGGCGTGATTTGCGGCTTGTTGAGCGAACATTTTCCTGACGCACAACAACTGGAGCAAAATTTCATATTCCCGCTTCCAACTTTTGCAGATGAACCAATCACAATTAATACGGAAATTATGGAAGTGATGACAGATAGGCAGGCTGTGCGATTGCGCACTTGTATCAAAAATGAAGCTGGTGAGTTAACTTGTGATGGTGAAACTGTGTTAGGTTGGTAATTGACACACATAACATAGATTGAAATCGATGGCTAATTGGGGAAGTCTGTTCAAACAGACTGAAAACACGTTTTTCAGAACATGATTTATCATGTTTCTCTATAATAGCAACAGAATTGATACTGTCGAAACGGATGGGTATGGTTATTCTTGAGAAAAACGGTCCGGTGGCGATATTAACGCTGAACCGGCCAGAACGGCATAATAGTTTAGTGCCTGAATTTTTGCAGGCTATTTTGGATGCTTTGGCGGCAGTTGAGGCAAACACAGGCGCTTCAACTGCACTCAGCACAGGCGTTTCCGTTCTCATTCTGCAAGCCAACGGCCGTTCCTTCTCAACTGGTGGAGATGCATTGGGATTTGTGGAACATGCAGATGATATTCAAGCATATGCACGCCAGATTGTTGGATTACTCAATAAAACTATCCTGGCAATGATCGATTTGCGTGTGCCGGTGGTAACGGCCGTTCATGGCATCGTCACCGGTGGATCGTTGGGCTTTATTTTAGGATCAGATGTCGTCCTGGTTGCACCAGAAACCAGCTTTGCCCCATTTTACAGTGAGGTCGGCCCCAGCCCAGATGGCGGCTGGGCAGTGCTGCTGCCTTTATTGATTGGTCAAAAGCGTGCTGCTGAGGTTTTGTATTTGAATTTGGGTATTGATGCGGAAACGGCCGTTGCCTGGGGTCTCGCTAATCGGGTGATTCCAGGCCAAAAGATTCATGCCGCCGCACAGCAAATTGCAGCATCAATCGTTGACAAAAAACAAGGCAGCATCCAACATACCAAACGGCTGCTCAATCTGGATCGTGACGAGATTGCAAGGCGTTTGGACGCAGAACTTGAACACTTCGCTGCTCAAATCAGCACAGAAGAAGGTATAGGCGGTTTTCGTGACTTTTTAGAAGAACTACAAAGAAAAAAGAAATAGATGAATTATCATAAAACTCTCTCTCTATTTGCCAGTCTACGAAAGTAGACTTCGCAGTTGCAGCCGAGATTAAAACGATGAAAAATATAACTATCGGACAATCAGCACAAACAAGACGCATTTTTAAATATGAAGATGTGGCTGCATATCGTCGCCTAACCGGGGATGTTGGGCTTGGATTTGGGACTTTGGATGGCAATACGGCCGTTCCTGGCCCTCTGCTGGCTGGTCTGTTTTCTTATTTATTGGGCACGCAACTACCAGGACGTGGCACAAACTGGCTCAAACAATCACTCAGTTTTCCACATAGTGCTAAAGTTGGAGAAGAGGTAACGGCCGTTGTCGAAATTACACGCCTGCGTCCCGAAAACCATCTCGTCAATTTGAAAGCAACATGCAAAAATTCTGATAACAAAATTGTTTGCCAAGGCAACACATTGGTGTTTGTCAAAGATTTAGAGAACTAGTAACAAATTCAAATAGGTATCTATGGAGGTAAATTTATCGCATAAATAAACGAATGAGCAGAAAATCTAAGTCCCGAGACTAATTTACATAATATTTAGAGATTTAATGAAGTAATGATTTTTATTTGGAGGAGATCAAACAAATGAAAAAGCACAATCGATTATTTATACTTTTCACCCTTTTGCTGGCAACCATCTTCATACTCGCCGCATGTGGCGGCAGTGAACCGGCAGCAGTAACCGAAGAAGCACCAGCACAAGAAGAAGCCGCGCCTGCAGAAGAAGCAACAGAAGCGCCAGCCACAGAAGAAACCGCCACAGAACCAGAAGTTGAAGAAGAAACGGCCGAATCTGAAGCATCCATGGAAATGTCCTGTGAAGAGCCTATCAAAGTCGGTTTGATCAGTGACGCCACCGGAGCGCTGGGCATCTATGGCGCACATATTTTGCGCAGTTTCCCCTTGGGCCTGGAATATGCGACTGGTTCCGCCGGTGAAGAAATGGATGGCTACACCAGCTACATGTACAACGGTTGTGAAATCCAACTATATGTGCGCGATGACCAAAGCACTCCTGAAAACACCGCCACCGTCGGTCGCGAATTGATCGAAGTTGAAAACGTTGACGTGCTTGTGGGTACAGTCAGCTCTGGCGCAACCGCGACCTTGCAAGAATTAGCTCGTGAGAACGAAATTCCACTGATTGTAGCTCCCGCCGCCGCCAACGACATCACTGGCGCCAACTTCAACGAATACACCTTCCGCACCAGCCGAAACAATTACCAGGATGCAGTCAACATTTGTGAATATCTAACAAATGAATACGACACATTCGTCCAAATCGCACCTGATTACTCCTTTGGCTATGGCGGCGCGACCGCGTTCCGTGATGCCTGTACGCTCTTCGGTGGCGAGTTCGTAGCCGACGACATCTTCGCACCTGCCGACACGACCGAGTTTACCCCCTACATGGAACAAATTCTCGATTCCGGCGCAGATGCATTCATCGTCACCTGGGCTGGCGGCGGCTTTGTGCCCATGATGCAGGCCGCACAAGAGCTGGGGGTATTGGACGAGATGGCGATGGCTGCCGGCTTTGTCGACAACGCCGTCATGCCAGTCTTTTTTGCCAACGCGATTGGCTCAACCAGTGGCATTCTGTACCATTACACGCAACCTGATAACGAGGTAAACGATTGGCTGGTAGAACAGGTGCAAGCACAGCATGACACATTCCCGGACTTGTTCGATGCCGACGCGATGAATGCGGCACTGCTGCTCACCTCGGCACTGGAAAAAACTGGTGGCGATGCCAGTGCAGATGCATTAATCGGCGCGATGGAAGGCATTGAGTTTGAAGGTCCTAAAGGCACAATTTATATCCGCCCTGAAGATCATGTTGCCATCCAGGATATGTACATCGTCAAGCTTGACAATGTGGATGATCCAGAGTTCAAATATTTTGAAGCAGTCGCCACAAACCGTCCCAATGTTCCCTGTCTCCTGCCAGAAGAGATGGCAGATCGCTGTGGTGATTTGCCCATAGGCGCTTTGAGTCTGGAAAGTTTGCAAACTGAACCGGATGGTGCTGAGGAAGAAACAATGGCTGAAATGGGAACGGCCGTCTGCGAAGAACCGGTCAAAGTGGGTCTGATCACCGACGCTACCGGTGCACTCGGTATCTACGGCGCACATATTCTGCGCAGCTTCCCCTATGGTCTAGAGTACGCCAGTGGTACGGCCGGAGAAGCTATCGACGAAAATCATCTCAAATACCAGTTGGATGAATGCGAAGTCGAAGTTTTCATTCGCGATGACCAGAGCAATCCCGAAAATACGGCTACCGTTGCCCGTGAATTGATCGAAGTCGAAGGTGTTGATATATTGGTCGGCACAGTTAGCTCTGGCGCAACTGCCACTATCCAGGAATTGGCACGTGAAAACGAGATTCCGCTGATTGT
>JAGRDI010000051.1:10429-13936 GCA_020432765.1 Anaerolineales bacterium
TTCCGCACCAGCCGTAATAATTACCAGGATGCGGTCAACATTTGTGAATACCTGACTAACGAATATGATACCTTCGTCCAAATCGCACCCGATTACTCCTTTGGTTATGGTGGCGCAACCGCTTTCCGTGATGCTTGTTCGCTCTTTGGCGGCGAATTCGTAGCTGACGACATCTTCGCACCTGCCGACACGACCGAGTTCACTCCCTATATGGAACAAATCCTCGATTCCGGCGCAGATGCCTTTATCGTCACCTGGGCAGGTGGTGGTTTTGTGCCCATGATGCAGGCGGCACAAGAATTAGGCGTAATGGATGAAATGGCAATGGCCGCCGGCTTTGTCGACAACGCCGTCATGCCAGTCTTTTTTGCCAATGCGATTGGCTCAACCAGTGGTATCCTTTACCATTACACCCAGCCCGACAACGAAGTCAACGATTGGCTGGTCGCAAAAACAACAGAAAACGACAACACTCCACCCGATCTTTTCGATGCCGACGCGATGAACGCAGCCTTGTTAATCGCCAATGCCCTGCGTGCTACAGGCGGTGACGCTTCGAGCGCAGCCCTCATAACGGCGATGGAAGGGATCGAGTTTGAAGGTCCCAAAGGCACGATTTACATACGTCCCGAAGACCATGTAGCTGTACAAGATATGTATATCGTCAAACTGGACAACGTTGACGATCCTGAGTTTAAATTCTTTGAAGCGGTTGCAACCAACCGGCCTGATGTACCGTGTCTCCTGCCAGAAGAATTGCAAGATCGCTGTGGTGATCTCGCAATTGGCAGTCTGAGCGGCGAGTAAATTGATTGCGGAATGCGGAATGCGGATTGTGATTATTCCGCATACCGTATTCTGCATTCCGCATTCTGGAGAGTTACATGAGCAGTGATGTTATCTTGAGGACAGAAAATTTGCGGCGCGAGTTTGGCGCGTTGGTGGCAGTGGATGATGTCACAATGCAGGTGCAGGCACACACGCTGCATTCGATTATCGGCCCGAATGGGGCTGGTAAGACAACATTTTTTAATTTACTAAGTGGCAATCTGCAACCGACAAGCGGCAAGGTGATTTTCAAGGAGCAGGATATCACGCGCTTTCCGATGCATAAAACGGTGCATTTGGGTATCGGCCGTTCCTTTCAAATCACCAATATCTTCCCCAATTTATCTGTATTAGAAAATGTGCGCTTAGCAGCACAAGCCTTAGGCAAGGATAACTTCAAGCTGTTTAGCAGCAACGGCCGTTTCTCTCAATACACCGATCGCGCCACACAAGTTCTGGAACAAGTCGGACTATCTGCGCGTGCCAACGACCCGGCACGCACATTACCGCATGGCGACCAGCGCAAATTAGAGTTGGGCATGATCTTAGCGCCTGACCCTGAACTGTTGCTGCTCGATGAACCTACCGCCGGTATGGCTTCCGAGCAAGTGCCGGAACTGATGGCTTTGATCAAGGCGGTTCAAGCGGCTGGTGATAAAACTGTCATGCTGGTCGAACACAATATGAATGTTGTCATGGGTGCCTCGGATATGATCACTGTCATGCATCAAGGGGCTGTGTTGGCTGAAGGCACCCCGGACGAGATCGCTCACAACGAGATCGTGCAGCAAGCTTATCTGGGTGGCTTGTATGAAATCGGGGGAGAGTCATGAGCAATTTGCTAGAAGTACAAGGTATCCATACACATATCGGCCGTTTTCACATTTTGGAAGGTGTAACTTTTAGCGTGCCGCAGGGCCATATCGTGGCGCTGCTGGGCCGCAATGGTGCAGGTAAAACCACCACCTTAAAAACCATTCTAGGTCTCACGCCGCCCGGTCAAGGCAAAGTTATTTTCAACGGGGAAGCAATCGAAGGGCGGCGCAGCTTTAACATTGCCGCTATGGGCATCGGTTTTGTACCTGAACATCGTGCGATTTTCCGCGATCTATCGGTCAAAGAAAATTTACTGTTAGCCGAGCGCAAGAAAGGGGATTTTGCACGTAAGGAAGATTTTATCTTTGGACTGTTTCCTGATTTGAAGCGGCTGATCAAACTGCCGGGGACAAACCTGTCGGGAGGGCAGCAGCAAATGTTGGCAGTTGCACGTGCACTGGTTCCCGACAACAAGCTTTTACTAATCGATGAACCCAGTGAAGGATTAGCACCGGTAATCATCGAACAAATGATGGCCGCGATCACAGAATTATCAGCCGAATCAACGGTTTTACTGGTAGAACAGAACTTTTTGGTCGCCAGCAAGTTGGCCAGTGCTTATGTCATTATCGAAGAAGGCAAGTCGGTTAAACACGGCTCAATGGCCGACCTGGTCGACGATAAAGAAACCATTCACCGCTATTTAGGCGCAGCTTAATGAAATAAAAAATATGGAGATTTTATGGTAGGGGTGAGGCGATTAGAGATAATGTTTCGATTTCACTAAGAGCCTTGTCAACTAATCGCATCGCCTCAACCTAAATCTCATGCCATTTTCAGGATATTTATTATGGGCGATTTAGTCACAACAATGCGCAATAATCGCGTACGCATCATCACAATTATAGTTCTCGCATTTGTGTTTTTCACGGCGATCCAGGGTATGGAAACGAAGGATTGGGTCATCACAGTTTTGCGTGGGCTTTCAGTGGGCGCGATTACGTTCCTGGTTGCTTCGGGATTATCATTGATTTTTGGCTTGATGGATGTGCTTAATCTGGCACATGGTGAGATGTTTATGCTGGGCGCTTATGTCGGCTGGACAGTCTATGTGCGCCCGGACACTTTTATCGACGCATTGGTGCCGCTGGCGTTTTTGTCGGTGGGATTGATGTTGATTCCAATTTGGGGCAGTCTGTTGGCAAGGTTGAAGTTACCACAAACGGCCGTTCAAATCTGGCCCTGGATTGCGCTGATAATCGGCTTAATCATCCTCGCTTTCTCCATCACAAAATTCCCCATTATGCGCTGGGACCCCGAAGATTATGCAGCCAGTCCAATCTCGAATGCGCTCGCCTTGGGTCAAGGAACGCTGGTTTTACCGCAAGCAGATGTTTTAACAGGCGGGGTCATGACAGCTGCGATTGTAGGCACCTTGCTCGGTGGTGCGTTGTTGGGTCTGGCCACGGCCGGACTGCGCGGGCGCAAACAAGTTGCCAAACAAACCCGCATCGATCGCGGGCCTTTATTAGCAGCCGGGGGTTTACTTTTACTCGGATTTGTTGCCTTGTTCGCCAATGATGCCATCACGGCCGCACTGTTCAGCCTTTCGACAACGGCACGCTTTTTTGTGGCGATGGGTGTGGCCATCATTGTAGGTTTGATTTTAGGGGCGCTGGTTGAGGTGACGATGATACGGCCGTTATACGACCGCCCCATCTACCAACTAATGATCACCCTAGGTCTCAGTTTCATCATCATCGAACTGGTGCGCGCAGTCTGGGGCCGGCCTGAATTCACCATGCCCAAACCGGAATTATGGGCAGGAACGGGCGACTTTTGCCCTGCAACCAGTTTTGGTGA
>JAGRDI010000052.1:0-16281 GCA_020432765.1 Anaerolineales bacterium
TAGAATTTTTAAATGTCAACAGAACCTGGCTGAATTGCTGACCCGCTGATTAGCTGACCTGCTGTTTATAAGGCGTTTTCCCCAAAATAGAATAAAATGAGTGTGAATGTAAGCTAAGGAGGCTCAAATGAGTCGTGAAGATTTTGACATCCCTGAAGTATTTCGGCGTGCAATGGAAGAAGCGGGCTGGCGTGACGGGGGTGATAGAGAAGGTAATAACGGTGGTAATGGTGGCGGAGATGATGACGGTGGTAGACGGCCGCCGCCGCCACGCCCTACAAATCCGCCAAGAATCAATCGTACTATCTGGGTTTTCGGTATCATCATTATTCTTCTGATGAGTGCCAACTGGATTGTCACAACTTACACGGACTGGTTATGGTTTCAAGAGGTAGGGTATGAAGCGGTTTGGCTTAAACAGTTAGCCGTGCGCCTGGCCACATTTGGGATCGCTTTTGTGGTAGCGACTACTGTTTTGATGCTCAATTGGCTGCTCGCACGCCGCCAAGCAATCCGCGATACATCCCCCTTTCATCCCCAATTCTTAAATAACGCTGGCGTGAAATGGCTAATTATTGGTGTCTCTTTGTTCCTCGGCTTCGCATTTGCTGGTGGATTGGCCTCGCAATGGGAAGAGATTTTACTGTTTCTCAATCGTAATCCATTTGGTCTTGACGATCCGATATTCATGCGCGATATTGGATTCTATTTGTTTGAACTGCCTGTATTCGAATTTTTACAGGGCTGGCTGATTTCCTTAATTTTTGTGGCTTTAATTGGTCTTATTCCATTGTATTTAATCAACAGTTTGCCTGATATTCAACGTGGCAGTTGGCGGCCAGAACAATTCCCGGCCTTCCGCAAACATCTTGCCATTTTGGGTGGCTTTTTCTTGCTGCTGTGGGCTGTAGGCTATTGGTTTGATTTATATGGCCTGCTCTATTCACCACGCGGGGTCGTTTTCGGAGCTAGTTATACCGATATGAACGCCTCTTATTATGCGTTGATCGCTCAAATGGTTTTGATGATCTTGACCGCTCTGGCAGTCTTTTACCAGTTCTTCCGCTTTAATCTCAAATTCATCCTGATTACAGGCGGGCTTTGGCTGGCAGCATCCTTTTTTCTGGCGGGCATTTATCCGAGCTTGGTACAGCGATATGCGGTAGAACCGAATGAGATTGAACGCGAACGGCCGTATATCGATTACAACCTCGCCCTGACACGCTATGCCTTCGATCTGGAAGATATCGATGTGCGCCCGTGGGATAATGTCGATGTCCTTTCAGAAGCAGATTTAGAATTTGATGGGGATGTCGTGCAAAATGTACGTTTGTGGGACTATCGTCCTTTGCAGGACACTTATAAACAACTACAGGCGTTACGGCCGTATTATCAGTTCAGCGAAATTGACATCGACCGTTACGAAATCGACGGCGAAATCCGTCAAGTCATGTTAGCCGGGCGTGAACTAGATAAAGACAATCTGCCCGCACCTTCTTGGGTTAACCGCAATCTTGAATTCACACACGGCTATGGCATCGTTATGAATCCGGTTGACAGTGTCACTCCAGACGGACAACCCGATTTTTTCATCAAAGATTTACCACCACAAAGCAATGTAGATATCGAAGTAACCCAACCTGAAATCTATTATGGTGAGTCAACCAATGATGCAGTTTTTGTCAGCAGTGGTCGAGAGGAATTCAGTTATCCTAGTGGCAATGAAAACGTCTATACTTCGTATGCCGGCACTGGTGGCGTGCCCTTAGACAGTTTTCTCAAGCGCGTTGCTTTTGCTGTCCGTCTTGGTGATGCTAATCTATTACTCAGTGACGAAATCGATGAGGGCACACGCATTCAATTCTACCGCCAAATTCAAGAGCGCACACGCCAAATTGCACCCTTCCTGGCATTGGACAGCGATCCCTATTTGGTTGTGGCCGACGGCCGGCTTGTTTGGATTCAAGATGCCTACACCGCCAGCACACGCTTCCCATTTTCAACACCCATGGGCAATGGCCTGAACTATATCCGCAATGCTGCCAAAATTGTCATCGACGCTTATGATGGCACTGTCGATTTTTATATTGCCGACAGCGACGATCCGATTATCCAAACGTATACTGAAATCTTTCCAGACCTATTCCATCCATTTAGCGAATTTCCGGAAGAATTAATCAGCCATTTACGGTATCCACAAGATATGTTTGAGATCCAGGCCAATCAATACCTGGCCTACCACATGACCGATACCCGCGTGTTCTACAATAAAGAAGATTTGTGGGAAGTTCCAACAGAAATTTTTGATGGTCAAGAAGAGGTGATGCAGCCATATTATGTCTACTTGCGCTTGCGCGAAGAAAAGGAGTCAGAATATCTCTTAATCCAACCCTTCACTCCAGCCGGACGTGACAATATGATCGCCTGGATGGCAGCACGCAATGATCCAGAACATTATGGCGAGTTGATCGTTTACGAATTGCCCAAACAAGGATTAGTCTTCGGTCCGCTGCAAATTGAAAGCCGCATTGACCAGGAACCAGAAATTTCGCAGCAGTTTTCATTATGGGATCAGCGCGGCTCTAATGTGATTCGCGGCAATTTGCTTGTGATCCCGCTGAGCAACAGTTTCCTCTATGTGGAACCTATTTATCTACTTTCCGATACGAGCGCGCTGCCGGAGTTGAAACGCGTGATCGTCGCTACTGACTCGCGCATTGCGATGCGTGAAACTCTGGAAGAAGCGTTGTTGGCTTTAATAGAAGCAGAAGTTGATGAAGCGGCATTGAATGCAGCCTTGGAAGACGCAGACATTGCTGTAGAAGGTGCAACAGACACGGCCGTTCCACAGCCCACCCGACCCGCAATCACCATCGATTCTAGCATTGAAGAGATCGTTCAATCGGCGAACACGCACTTCGAAGCCGCCCAGGCTGCTCAGCAAGCTGGCGATTGGGCAACCTACGGTGAAGAGTTAAAGGCGCTGCAACAAGATTTAGACCAACTGATGGAACTTACTAATAGATAAAAATTAACACGGAGTTTCACCTTAATTTTTCTAATTTGATTACCAAAATGTGAAATTCAAGTAAATTGTTACCTATTTCACAGTCAAAGTCTTCAAAAACGTTTAACCTGTGAGCAGATTTTGCGTATTACATAGTGAATCTACCAAAAATCAGCAGCGCTTACAACGAGGACATCAAACATGGTCATTGCAATGTACTTAGCACATCTGGTGGGAGACTTTATTCTGCAATGGGACAATTTAGCACAATGGAAAAGCCGTGAACTAAAAGGTGTACTTGTTCATGGTTTAATTATTTTCTTAACAACCTGGTTCTTTTCTCTTTTTTTTGACTTCGGTTGGTGGCGCGGTGTACTCTTCATCAGCATTGCGCACATATTAATCGACGCAACACAATTTTATATTTGCTTACCCGTTTCCCCATTGATACGCTTACTCATTGATCAGGCACTTCATTTTATCGTAATCACAATTGCATTATTCGCAGGGGGCTTCTTAAACCCTGTTGATTGGTCAACGAACGTTGCTTCCATCCTAGAGCACGAAACAATTTTCGTCTTCCTATTAGGATATGCTTTTTTAACCATGCCTGCCTGGGTTTTACTCAAATATAGTGCCTATGCATTTATTGAGGGAACCGCGCCTAAATTTTTAGACGGCCGTTCCAAATACTACGGTATCGTAGAACGTGTATTAATTGCTACTTTCGTCATTAGCGGTCAATTTATTCTCATTCCACTCGCAGCCTTACCACGTCTTTTCCTCGAAAAAGCCAAATTATTTGACAAAAGCCTAAGTCCGGTTTATTTGTTTGAACTTTTTGCCGGATTTATTCTCGCAGTTGGCATTGGCATTGGTTTGCGCGGCATGTAAAAACCCCTACACGCACACATAGTCAATAATTATTTCTTGCGGAAAGTTGGTGGTCTCATCCGGATAACCAGGACCATGTACAGTGCCATGAATGATCTGGGGTTCTTTGCCGATGTTCTCCATGATGTCGATTTCGCCGCTTTAGAGCCAACCTGCACTCAATTTGTCTCATGATGATTTCCTTAAACAATTCCATTCTGCATCAAGAAAACTTTACATAACACAAAATGACCGCTAGCTCATATTTGATATTGTATTCAGCAACCCCAATTTAGGGAACCAATGCAGCGGACTAAGCGTTTCGTCATGAGTAAATCACAAATTTTTGCTGTTGAAACTTTACAAGTTAAAAAATCAACGGCATACTTCACCTTGATTTTGAACCTATTTTCAAGAAGGAGAAAAGATGAAGAAAACAGTTATACTCATTTTGCTTGGTATGCTTGTACTGGCACTCGTCGCTTGCGGCGACACAGGGACAACAACAGCACCTGAAGCAACCGAAGCCCCCGCAGAGGGAGCAGCAGACGAAGTCGCGCCTATAGATGACGAAACGACAGAAACAGCCGCAGGCGAGGTCATTACTGCACCAGACTCAGAAGAGCCTAGTGGAGAAGAAACGGCCGTTTCTGAAACCACAGCCGTGCCGGCTACCAGCGCCGATATCGTCGGTACAATCTGGCAGTGGACAGATTTAGTCGAGACCAGCCCGGCTTCAATCTCGGTCGTTCCCAATCCAGAAAATTACACGATAACCTTCAACGAAGATGGTACAGTCACCATTTTAGCTGATTGTAACAATGTAACCGGCAGCTACACGCTTGAGAATGGCAATATCTCCATTGTGTTAGGCGCCTCAACCATGGCCTTCTGTGGTGAAGAATCGCTTGATCAACAATATTCGGCATTGTTGAGTGAGGCTAGTATGGCAGAAATGGAAGGCGGCCTGTTGTACATGCTGAATGCTGACGGGTCAGCGCGTATGGGCTTTACAGCCGGTGCTGAGACAGAGAGCAGCAGTTCACTGAACATCAGCCCCAATCAAATCTCCCTTGACACACAAGGTTTACCCTATTCCTGGCAAGCTACTGTTGTCGCCGAAACGCCCTATGATCAAAGCCAACCCCCAGGCCCCAAAGGACTGCCGGAATACATCGAAATCAACTTTGGCGTCACTGACCCTGCCGACAAACAACCTGGCGATCCGGTCATGTACATCATTCCGGTGAGAGCGTATGAAGAAATGTGGACAGCCGCAGGCAATGACTCAGTTGTCACAACTATTAACAGCATTTTTAACTACTCTGTCAGCTTACCCTATCCACCGCCACTTTCAGGCATGCCGGTGTTACCCTATGAAGAAATCGGCGGTGTAAATGATTTGGCCGTTCAAGTTAGTGCTGTGCCCACGAACGAAGCCAGCGCCTCAAAGAACGGCTACCGTTTTGTCGGCCGTTTCATGCAAGATGCCAACCCGGTAACCAATCAAGGATTGCAATATATCTATCAAGGTTTTACCAACGACGGTGAATATTTAGTTTCATTTTTCTATCCCGTTAGCACTGCTCAGTTACCGGCAACCTCAGCTGATTTAACCCAAGAACAAAACGATGCTTTCAATGCAGATCCGCAAGCTGATATTCTGGCTCAAACTGAATATCTCAACACCTTGCCGGCTTCAGACTGGGAACCCGATTTAACAACCCTCGATGCTCTCGTTGCCTCCTTACAAATTGATGGCATGCCTTCTTCAGGTATCGAGCACCAATTATGGGAGCTTGAAGGTCGTTCGGATGCCAATGGTGACATCGAAGAAATCGAAAATACAATCAACTATGCCTTAATCTTTAATGGTGATGGCACATTGCTCTATCAAGCAGATTGTAACACGGGCTTCGGTCAATATGACGTGACCGGCGGCATTAGCGGCTCGCTGGCCATTGATTTAGGCGCGTCAACCTTAGCTGAATGTGGTCCTGAGTCACTGGCTAATGAATTACTCGGCACACTTACCACCGCTCAAAATTACCAAGTTCACCCCGGTGGTGACATCTTAGAATTGGTTAAACCAGAGGGTGGCGGCTCGTTGTTCTTCATTAGTCTCGGTCCGGTTGACATCATTCCGCCTGATGTTCCACCCGTTGAAGTGCCACCCCCAGCCGAAGGAGAAACAAACGGCCGTGTCATCGCCCCAACAGGTGTGAATGTTCGCACTGGCCCCGGCACAGCCTATCCAATACTTGGTGTCGCACCATTTGGCACTGAAGGTGAAGTTGTTGGCCGCAGTACAGATAATGAATGGTATGCAGCCGATGTGCCATCTGCTCCCAACGGACTCGGTTGGGTTTCAGCCGCATATATTGAAATTACCAACCCGGTTGATTTGCCAATTATTCAAGCACCCCCACCACCCGTACAACCGACCACAGTTCCAACGGCAACACCGCCACCATCCGCCCAAATCAATTTCTGGGCTGACAGCACAAGCTTAAATTCTGGTCAATGTACAAACTTGAATTGGAGTGTGGAAAATATCCAGGCGGTTTGGGTCTATCCGCAAGGTGCAAATTACCAACAATTCCCCGTAACCGGACAGGGTAGCCAACAAGTTTGCCCCACATTCACGACCACTTACGAAATGCGCGTTTTGCGTACAGATGGTGTTGTGGAACTGCGACAAGTTACCATCAATGTGAATACAACCAATCCGCTGCCAAATACCAATTGGGCTTTGACGGCGATGTATTCGCAAGCACCACTGCCCAATTCGGGTATCACACTTTCATTCGTCGGCAACCAGGTGTCTGGAAACTCAGGGTGTAACTCATATAGCGGTCCTTACTCTGTTTCAGGCAATGCAATCACAATTGGTCCCTTAACCCAAACCCAGAGAGCCTGTGATGCAAACTTAATGGAACAAGAACGTGTTTATTTATTGGCATTACAATCGGCCACCAACTTCTCGCTGTCTGGCAACCAGCTAATTCTGCGTGATGCCGGTGGGCAAGCACTGCTGCAATATAGCCGTACGAATTGATATAAAAATAGTGTAAAGCAAAAAATCCTGACTCCGTTCACATAAGGCAGAGTCAGGATTTTTTAGTTACCAGAGCGAACGCACGCGCTGCTTCTGTAGTTTTTTACCATAAATTCAACTTTGCACAGCCTTGTAATGAGTAGTGGGGATGTTCCGTGGGATCAAAAGACATAATGTAAATTCTCCGCATTTAATGATATTCTGGCAACCACGTTCCGTGTGCCTCAATCAAATCATCCACCAACGCCCAAATTTGATCGATACTTAATTCTGCAGCTGTGTGTGGATCAAGCATCGCCGCATGGTAGATATGTTCCCGCTTGCAAGTCAGGGCTGCTTCTACACTCAAAGCCTGAACGTTGATATTGGTCTGCATCAAAGCCGCCAGGTGCGGCGGAAGAAGGCCGATTTTCGTGGGCCGGATGCCGTTTTTATCAACCAGGCAGGGTACTTCCACGCAGCAGCCAGGTGGCAAATTGTCGATCAGCCCGTCATTGGCAACATTACCATAGATAACACGAGGGGTGTTTGTCTCCATGCTGTGGATAATGCGTGCACCATATTCATTGCTGCGGACAACGGTGAGAACTCTTTGCAAAATTTGCTCCATGTCGCGAAAGCTGCCGTCCATGTGTATTTGGGGCAATTTTTCACCGGGCTGGGGTACCCGGAAACTGGTGCTTTCATCTTCCAGGCGGCCACGTAGTGCTTCCCAGGATTCGATTTGAAATTCACAGCGGGTGATATATTCGTCGAGAGGAATATTGTACTTATCAAGCAAGTCCGGCCGGTCGCGCTTGATAAACCAGGGCACATACTCACTGAAGTGTTCACTGGACTCAGTCACGAAGAAACCTAATCGCTTAAACATCTCATAGCGAACGCGGTTATCGTCTGGCACTCGGTTTTCCTCTATAACCCGGGCAATTTCAGGATAAAGATCCTGTCCATTATGTTCAAAACGCAGGTAAAAGGCCATGTGATTGATACCAGCACACACATAGTTGATTTCTTTATATGGAACGCCAATATCCGCAGCCAATTGTTCGGCCGTACCCTGCACACTATGGCACAAACCAACGGTTTTGATTGAGGTCGCCTGGTTTATTGCCCAGGTGTTGATGGCCATAGGGTTAACATAGTTGAGAAAGGTGACATCTGGGCAAACTTCTTCCATATCACGGCACATGTCCAGTAGGACAGGGATAGTACGCAGCCCACGCATAATCCCCCCAATTCCCAAAGTATCGGCAATAGTCTGGCGTAACCCATATTTTTGGGGGATTTCAAAATCGATCACGGTACTCGGCCGGTAACCTCCCACCTGAAACATGCCTAATGCATAATCTGCTCCATCCAGAGCTTTTCTGCGGTCGGTGGTGGCTTGAATAGTCGGCGATACGCCAAGTGCATCCGCAATTTTATGGGCTACAATTTGCGATGTACTCAGTCTAACTTCGTCAATATCTGTCAAACAGATGGTCGATTCGGCAAGTTCCGGAAAACTCAGGATATCGCCCAATAGATTTTTTGCGAAAACGGTGCTGCCAGCACCAATAAATGTGATTTTGGACATGTTATTTTTCCCTTGTAATGATAAGTTGTTGATTGGGTTCGATGTCGGAAATATGTGAGGAAGCACCATCGGGCCAAGCAATACTCAAGTCAAGCAGTTGGTTGTCAGCAGGAAAACCAAAGTGAAGTTGGTTGGGATCACCTGACAAATAACCACTGTTGACGCGCACATCGCGCATATGTGAACCCAACGAACTCTTTAGCGTAACAATAGATCCGATAGCATAGGGATTAGCTGTGTCAGGCCAGCGTAAATCTACCAACAGGCTGGAACCTTGACAAAGTTGATTTTCTAGTAAAGTGGCCGGAGCCAACAAGTTATTGATGATGATGTCTAAATCGCCATCATTGTCCAGATCTGCCATGCTCATGCCGCGACCACCAGCGATTTGATTGAGATGCCATTCAGGTTTAGGGAGAAAACGGCCGTTACCATTATTTCTTAATACCTGATTCTCCTCCACCAGTTCATACCCCGGCAAATGGCTAAACGTAGAAGCGGTCATCATGCCGTTGACACTGTACAGATCGAGGAAACCATCCTGATCTAAATCGCCAAATTTAGAAGACCAGCTCCAACCAGTTGCTGTGACGCCCCAGGCATCGGCCAGATTGGTGAAACTGCCAGGCTGCTCTTGTATTTGCAACACGTCGGCCATCACCTGACGATCATCAGGCAGCGGTTCCATCATGCTGGCCATGACGGGTTCCCAAGCAGCCATCGTTTGTGGGTCAGTGGCATAAGGGTGCATATCGGCAGCAAAGAGGTCTAAACGGCCGTTATTATCCACATCCCCCACATCAAAACTCATTGTATTTTGTGTCGTATTGGCAAAGGGTTCAGCCGGCTGCCAACCTTCGTCTGTTTGCAGCCAATAATGGTCGGGCACAGTACCAAAATCATTGCCAACGAGTATGTCGACACGGCCGTCACCGTTCACATCGAATAACTGCAAAGTTAAGGCTTGTGACTTTTCTGCCAGCCGCTCTCCTACAAACGTACCTTCCTGATTCTCATAGTAAAAGACCCCCGCTCCCTTGCCAAACATAAAAACATCACGCAGTTCTTTGTCCAGTGCTGTGTCATAAGAACCGGTTACTAAATCCAGGTCGCCATCCTTATCTATATCGCCCCAGGCCATGCTGTAAGCATACTGGTTTACACCAGGCAACGTTTGTTTTTTGAATGAACCTGCACCTAAATTATGCCAGTAAATGAGGCCTTGCCCCACCCGTGTCGTAAAGACCATATCCAGCCAGCCATCCGCATCTACATCCACAATGGCCGCTGCCCGTGAACTACCGTGCGGCATCTCCTGACGCCGGAAGTTGAAGTTCCCGTCGTTCCAAAATACGGTGTTGTTGTCCTGCAAATTGGCTAATACCACATCCATATCACCATCGTTATCCAAATCGTTTACAGCCAGCCCCGCACCGTTACTGTCGTACATGTCTACTGGCTCGGCTTGTGGTGTGGTGATATGGGCAAGCTCATGTACCTGAAATTGGCCAGTGCAGATTTTGGGGGTAGTAAGCGGGATAGCCTGGTGTTGCACAGAGGCAGCGGGAGCCAACCCCACGACCTGACAGGCTGCCCCAAACAAGGTTATCACCATCATGAAAAACACAAATTTATATGCTTGCATAACAAATTCAGGAGATTGGGCCAATTTACAACAAACACAACTACATGTACAGAGAAAATTGGTCCAATCTCGCTATCCTAAACTGCTAACTATTCAAACAGAGCGTTCACCTGCTCATTTGCTTCTTGCAGAGCCGTGGCGGCGTCAACCTGACCTAAAACAATGCTGTCCATCGTCGGATCCATAATCGCCGAAATTTCTGCACCGTTGTCGGTAATCGGGAACAAGAAGGTGCCCTGGGGATCCAACGCCTCTTCCGTATAAGCGCTTACATCAATACCGCGTTCTTCCCGCACAGCCAGAGACCGCTCAACGCCAGACTGAATGGCCGGGAAGACAATGCCCGTATCGCCAACGATATTGGCACACTCGGGCGAAGCGGCAAACTTCACCCACTCCCAGGCTTCTTCCATATGCTCTGTACCAATGTAGATTGAATCGGCCAGACCATTAAACATACTTTTGCGCCCTTCCGGCCCAACTGGTAGTAAACCAAAACCAACTTCAAACGTTGCATTGTCTACGAAGTTACCTATTTGCCAGGAACCATCCGTCGTCATCGCCCCCTTGCCGGAAATCACCAACTGCTGCGCCCCAAGGCTGCTTACATCGGCCAACGGCGGGGCAAACCCCTTCTCGATTAAACCTACGTACCAATCCAGCGTCTCGGCCAGTTTTGGATCGTCATAATAATAGTGGGTTGCCCAGGGACCATCGGTGAATTTAAAGCCGTTGCTGGCGGCAAAGTGACTCCACTGCGTCTGACCAGAAAAACCGCCGGAACCTTGATGGATAAAGCCGTACTGCTCTACATTGTCTTTATCAAAGTCCGGGCTGAGGCCATTGTTGCCATTCTCGTCCAGGGTCAGCTGGGCAATGGTCTCCTCAAATGACCCGCCATCTTGCGGATTCCATGTCCAACTCTCCATCACAGCTGGATCAATACCCGCTGCTGCAAGCATATCGGCATTATAGACAACAGCAATCGTATCCCAATCCTTAGGTAAGCCGTACCGCTTACCCTCCCGCACCCATAAATCAGCCAGGCCTTCAATATAAATACCCGTATCTACACTATCACGCTCCACGAGGGGTTGAATATCCACAATCTGCTCTTTTGCGGCAAATTCCGGATATTTCGCCAGATGATCAGTGAAGACATCAGGTGTATCACCACTGACAAAGCCAGTTTGGATTGTGTTCCAATAATCGTCCCAACCTGCCTGCTCCACTTGTACAATAATGTTTGGATTAGCCTCAGTGAAAGCGGCCGCACAAAGCTCATAAGCGGGCTGTTGGGCTGAGTCCCACAAGGTATAACGAATCGTCACCGCCTCACCGGATGGGGCTTCGGCCGCGGATTCGCCGGTCTCTGCGGCTGACTCATCAGCAGGCGCAGCCGGCGCTTCAGCCGCTCCACCAGTGTCGCTTGTGCCGCCACCACAGGCAGCCAATAACAAGGCAGCCATGATTAACAACAGGATACTAAAAGAAAAATTTGACTTAATGTTCATTATCTCCTCCAAATCTGAAAGTAATTTTTTTTGAGTTTCAAATGTGGCACGGTCAGGAGACACGGCCACCAGCAACCGACAATAGATGTTTGTCAGACTACTAGTAGTCCGACAATGTTATTTTGTGGAATAGCTCGTGGCCGGTTTCCTGACCGCGCCACTTGAGTTAGCCCGTCAAAACTTGTTTGCCGTACTACTAGTAAACGTTTGATTCGTCAACTCGGTTTACTGCCTCTCTGGTTAGATCAATCTTACAGTTTCACCTCCTTATTAATTTATATCTGTTCCGTATCCGCTTAAAGTTATTTGAACCCGGTGAACTGAATATTGTTTACAACCCGACGGCCGAGGATGATAAACAGGATCAGCGTCGGAATCATGCTCACAATGGTCGCGGCCATCAAGCCTGTCCAGTCCGGCGCCCCTTGGGGTGTTTGCGAACGGAAAATTGCCAGTGCGACGGTTAAAACGCGCACATTCTCATCTTTGCCCACCAGGAAGGGCCAGAGGTAGGAATTCCAGGTTGTAACAAAAGTGAGAATGCCTAGCGTCAGTAAAGGCGGCCAACTGATAGGTACAATAACGCGTGCGAAAATACCAAATGGGCCGGCGCCGTCCAAACTGGCTGCTTCTTCAAGCTCTTTGTTAATGCCCAGAAAAAACTGACGCAGAAAGAAGATAGCAAAGGGAGACATAAGGAAAGTGGGCGCAATAATACCCAGAAAGGTATTATCCCAGCCTAATTCTCGTATTAAAAGGAAATTGGGGATCAGCGTCACGATACCAGGAATCATGAGCGCCATAAGATAGATAAAAAATATTTGGTCACGGAAACGAAAATGCAGACGGGCGAAAGCATAAGCTGCCAGTGCACTAAAGAACGTCTGTCCGAAAACAACCAACAGTGTCACAATGATTGAATTGCGCAAGAAAAGCCAAAAGTTGATTTGTTGCCCAGAGCCGCCGGCGGCAACGGCCGTCGCCGTATCCACCTGGCCTAAAACACGGGCAAAATTAATGAGCGTAAAACCAACGGGGGCCAGTGATTCAGGTTGAGCCAGCAGTTCACGTTGGGTGGATAGCGCAGTACGGATTACCCACCAAAAAGGGAACAGAATAACGAGAATAGCCAGGGCAACAACGATCCAGGAAATGATTTTGCCTGCGGAGGGTCTCGGTCGCCGATGCTCACCTTGCGAAGAATTTGCTGCTTTTGAACTAGTCATCTGTAATATCTCCTTTGCGGTTAGGCCAGGTCAGATTCGCCTGAATTAAGGATGCGCATTTGCAAGAGGGTAGCAATAACCAGAATGAGGAAGAGGACAACTGCGACGGCCGTGGCATACCCCATTTGGAAACGCTGAAAAGCGTATTCAAAGATATACCACGTGATCACTCGCGTAGCATCTACAGGACCTCCACCTGTCGTCACAGCAATCGTGTCGAAAATCTGGAAAGAGCCAATGATCGTCGTTACCAAAACGAATACAAGTACCGGGCGCAAAAGCGGCAGCGTGATCGACCAAAAAATACGCCGTTCGGTGGCGCCATCTATGCTCGCTGCTTCGTAGATTGACTTGGGTATGGTCTGTAGACCAGCGAAGAAAAGGAGCGCGGTGTAGCCTGTATATTGCCAGATATTAATCACTGCAATTGCAGGCATTGCCTGTCCGGGTGAGCCGAGGAAAGGTTGGCGATTCAGACCAATAGCATCAAGGACATTATTGACAAAGCCCAAAGCAGGATCGAGCATCCAGAGCCAGATCATGGCTACAATAACCGGCGGCAACAACCACGGCATCACAAAAATGCCGCGAACAATGCTGGATTTAGTAATCCGATCCATCACCACCGCCAGGCCAATGGCCAAAGCCGTCTGAATTGGAATATTGAGCAAGACGTAATAAAGGGTCACTTGCAATGAACGCCAAAACTGTTTGTCTTGAAACATGTCAACATAATTTCCGACGCCAATGAATGTGGGGTCGGACAGCATATCCCAATCGGTAAAACTGATATAAATACCTCTCACAGCGGGGACAGCGTAGAAAACAATAAAGCCGATGAGGCTGGGGAGCAGGAACATCCAGGCGATAACGGATTCTTTTTGTGACCATTTTTTGAGTCTGGACTGTTCGGTTTGTGTCTTAATGCGCGGGACGGTCTCTGTTTCCATACTTTTATCTCCTGAAAATAAAGAATTTTCATTGCTTTTGGTGTGCAATAGCTCATGAAAAATTTCTTTGATCTTATCCGTGAACGCTCTCGTGAGCGTTCACGGAACCAGTATATAACAAAGCACTTTCTCTGTCAAGAAGAATTTTTCTAGATTGTGCGCGGTGTTTTTGCTGATATGAGACGAGAGCTGAGCCTGTCGAAGTCCGGACTTCGACAGGCTCAGTTCTCGTCTTGCAATGACATTATATCACCAGAACTTCCGCGTACCCTTACCTAGAATTGAGTACGCGTAGATTCACGTAAGACAAGTTCGACTGGCATTTCTTGTTGGGGGAAAATAGTGTCTGGTTGATCCAACATTGCTAACAAACGAGTCATGGCGTTGGCACCGATGGCATATTTGTCGACATGAATGCTTGTAAGAGAAGGGGTTACAATTGACGTAAGATGGATGTCGTCAAAACCAATAATGGAGATATCTTCAGGTACATTTATTCCCATATCATGGCAGGCACGCAGTGCACCCAGCGCCATCAAATCGTTGTAAGCAAAGATACCTGTGATGTACGGCTGACGCGTTAGTAATCTACGCATTGCTCCATACCCCCCAGAGATTGTAGGTTTCCCACCCTCCATGATACTATCGTCGTAGGGTAAGCCATGTAGTGCCAGTGCATCACGGAACCCTTGTACTCGCCTCAGAAAGCTAAAGGAAACATTATCAGAAGCAAGCATGCCTACGGCCGTATGCTGTTGCTGAACAAAGTGTTCAGCTGCTAAAGTGGCGCCGCGGATGTTATCGACGATAAGCGGATTGATATGGGGATGGTTGGTAAATCGGTTTGTAATGACAATAGGACGATATGTGTCAGCAAAATCGGTCAGCGTTTCATCTGCTATACAACTACCTAAGGCAATAATACCGTCCACCCTTTGCGCCGCCAAGGAACGGAGAACATCGATTTCTACTTCAGGATTGTCATCTGTGTTGCATAAGAAGACGTTGTAATCATGATCCCGGGCTACATCTTGAACGCCTCGAGCCACTTCCGGAAAAAACGGATTCAGAATGTCAGGAATGGTAAGACCAACGGTATATGTACGTTGGGTAACCATGCTTTGAGCGAGGCGATTGGGCCGGTAGCCCAACTCGCGTACCGCCTGCATCACTCGATCTTTCGTTTCTTGGCTTATTTCGCCTTTATCATTGATTGCCCTGGATACTGTCTGACGAGAAACATCAGCAGCCTGAGCAACATCTTCTATCGTAATACGTTTCATAACATTAATTACTCCGTGAGCGTTCACGGGCAGTATAGTAGATACAACAACACATTGTCAAGTGAAAATAGCAGAATTAAGTGAAAACTTTATCAACCAAACTGTGTTTTAGTAACTGGGCTGTGTGGGAAACGGCCGTTTATAAGAATTATCGTTAAAATAACAAAGTGTACTCGGTCAATCTATGATAAAACGGGTATAATGCATAGTTGTTTATTAAAATAAAAATCAACAAGAATAAAGCTACCTGACCAATCAAGAATTAACACCACGCAGCCTCCATCTTTTCATCACCTAAACCTCCCTTCCAGGCGATAAAAAAAGGAATCCGGAATTTACTTGCAATCCTCGTGCGCGGTCTGTTTTCCAATTAGAAGTCAATCTAGCCCTATTTCTAAAAATGTTAATGATCTCAGTAGATCAAAAATTTGAGTCTATTGAATCCAGGAGATTAAAAGTTATGTCTGAACAAAGAAAAAAAGTGCGCGTTGCCCTTATTGGCATCGGCAATTGCGCCAACGCGCTGGTACAAGGAGTTGAATATTACAAAGATGCTCCTGATGATGCCGAAATTCCCGGCCTCATGCACGCCACAGTGGGTGGCTATCATGTGCGCGATATTGAATTTTCAGCCGCTTTTGACGTTGTCAAAGGAAAAGTCGGCAAAGACCTCAGCGAAGCGATTTTAGCGCCGCCTAACGATACCATTAAATTTGCCGATGTACCCTACAAAAATGTACCGGTTCATCGTGGCATGACCCATGATGGGATTGGCAAATACGTCAGCCAAATGGTCGAGAAGGCTCCTGGTCCAACTGACAACATCACCAAAATCCTCAAGGATACAGGTACTGATGTTGTGATTAACTTTATGCCGGTTGGCTCTGAAATGGCCACAAAATGGTATGTTGAGCAAGTGATGGATGCTGGTTGTGCCTTCGTCAACGGCATTCCCGTCTTTATCGCTACTTCTCCCTATTGGAGCAAACGTTTTGAAGAACGCGGCTTACCGGTTATTGGTGATGACATCAAAAGCCAGGTCGGCGCGACCATCACGCACCGCGTTTTAACCAATTTATTTAAAGATCGCGGTGTCCATTTGGATCGTACCTACCAACTCAATTTTGGTGGCAATATGGACTTCTACAA
>JAGRDI010000052.1:16350-19586 GCA_020432765.1 Anaerolineales bacterium
TATGACCTCGGTGCTGGCAATGTGCATGTCGGCCCCAGCGATTATGTGCCGTGGTTAACCGATCGTAAATGGTGCCACATCCGCATGGAAGGACGCGCTTTTGGTGATGTGCCTTTGCAAATGGAATTAAAACTGGAAGTATGGGATTCACCTAATTCAGCTGGCGTGATGATTGATGCCGCACGTTGTGCCAAACTTGCCCTGGATCGTGGCATTGGTGGTCCGCTAGTCGCACCTTCCTCGTACTTCATGAAATCTCCACCTGTGCAGTATACCGATGACGAAGCTCGCCAGTTGGTTGAAGATTATATTGCTGGAGACATTTCTGGTTAACAATATATTAGAACAATCAGACTTTTTGGGTGTTGAAGCCCCAATTTCAAATTGAAGTTGGGGCTTATTTTTTGCCGATTTTGGGACTGCTTTTACATAAAAAAACTATTCAATCAACATAACGAATGTGCCTCAAAATCGTAATGCCAAAGTAATGTTTTTTGAGGGTGTGAATAACTAGCATGTTGAACAAGATAGCGGTAATAGGTATTAACTGTTTGTTAACGAGGTTGTTTTTCATACCCATATATACGGGACTAATCGTTATATCAACACCTATACCTGGGTATGGGGGCATGTTGTCAAGCTCCGAATGTTAAAAATTTCAATTTTTTAAGGTTAGTGGATTTCCATTTTTCGGAACCTTTTAAGGCGTTTTTCATTGCTTCCAGCTATGCCATCTGCTAGAATGTATTCACCGTTACAAGCCACGGAGGAAGTATCGGGAAGATATGAATCAGAAGTAATATACCTGTAGGAGCCAGGTTCGATTCTTACTCTAACCATCTAAGCGGGATTTTAGTGAATATTGGGTTCATTTCGTTCACCCCTTAGTAACGGTAAAGCATACTACACAAAATCTAAGCGTATTAATGCGGTTAACGTCGCCGTTGATTATCTACGCCTGTTTTCGAGAGAGAAATAAGGGAAGGTCCGAGATAAATATGTCACCCGAAGCCGCCTGGAAAGCCACACTTGGTGAACTTGAGTTACAAATGACAAAAGCTACTTTTAACACCTGGTTAAAGGGGGCTCGTTTATTAACTTCTGAAGAAGATGAATATGTGATCGGTGTGCGCAGCGACTATGCCAAGGATTGGCTCGAAAATCGCTTACACGACACAATCCTGCGAACACTATCGGCGATCTTAGGTCAGCCTGTGAAAATTCGCTTTGTCGTTTGGTCCGATGAGTTGATTACACCAGCCCCACAGGTGTTAAAGTCCGGCAATTCACAATCACAAAAAATGTTTGGCAGCAACGGCCGTTATCCCTCCCAAAACAACTATACAAGTAATGGCACAGGGCTAAACAACCGCCTGACCTTCTCCTCTTTTGTGGTCGGCACCAGTAACCGGTTAGCACATGCAGCCGCACTCACAGTCGCCGAGAATCCCGGCCAAATATACAATCCGCTTTTCATTTATGGCGGCGTGGGGCTGGGCAAAACGCATCTATTGCATGCAATTGGACATAAATGTATGCAAGATGGTTATAACGTCTGCTATATTTCCTCCGAAACCTTTACCAACGATTTAATACAATCAATTCGTAAAAAAACCACTGAAGAATTTCGTGAACGCTATCGCACAGTAGATGTTTTGATGATCGACGATATTCAATTTATCGCTGGGAAGGAGAGTACACAGGAAGAACTTTTCCATACCTTCAATGAACTTCACAGCCAGGGTAAACAAGTTATTATCTCCAGCGATCGACCGCCCAAGGCAATGGTGACGTTGGAAGAACGATTGCAATCGCGTTTTGAATGGGGGTTGATGGCAGATATTCAACTGCCAGATGTGGAAACTCGCAAAGCCATCCTTCAGGCCAAAGCTGAAGATTCTGGCATATACGTGCCAGATTTGATTCTCGACCTGATCGCACAACGCGTGCGTAACAACATCCGCGAGTTAGAGGGTTCCCTCAACAAAGTAATGGCCTATGCCCGCCTTACAAACCAACCAGTTGACATGGACATGCTCAATATGGCACTCTCTGACTTGATCAGCCGGCCAGACAAGGTGACCCTCGATCAGGTAATTGAAGCGGTATGCAGCTATTATCAAGTAAACACAGAGGCGCTGTTCAGTTCAAGCCGCAGCCGCACAATCGCTTATCCACGTCAAATCGTGATGTATCTGGCACGCACAGAAACTGATGCTTCCTTGCCCCAAATCGGCACCAAATTAGGCAACCGCGACCATTCAACCATTTTGTATGGCTATGAAAAAATAGCTAAAAAAGTGGAAACTGATGCAGATATCCGTCGTGATACGTTACAAATTAAAGCGGCGTTATACGAAGCATCATCTGTAGGGTAGGAGATAAAACTACAAAGAATCTTTTTTCAAGGCAATCACAACTTGGTTGCCTTTTTGTTTTGTTAACCCGAAAGACCAGTCTTCGATCAATCAAGTTTGAATGCTGGTTAACTTTCATTTGAATTCCTTTTCACCCATTTCCTAACCAGCAACAATATAAAACTGAACGGCATTGGTAGATTTTAACTTCTGCTTTTGCCATCATTGTGTAATCAAAAAAGGGATTGCATAATGAAAAAATTACTACTGATATTAATATTATTAACTATCGTTCTCGTCGCCTGCGGCAGCAAAGCAGAAACCAACCTCGCTGCATCCAAAAACGATGTTGTGAACAATTATGCCGACATTGTCTATGCCAATTATGAAGATTCACTGACAACAGCAGTGGAATTGCACGCTGCGCTCGAAACGTTCATCGCCAATCCCAGTGAAGAAACTCACCAGGCTGCCAAAGATGCGTGGTTGGCTGCCCGCGAACCATATGGACAGACAGAGGCTTTTCGTTTCTATGGTGGTCCCATCGATGATGAGAACGGCCCCGAAGGTTTGCTCAATGCATGGCCACTTGATGAAGCATATATTGATTACGTCGCAGGCATGCCTGAATCTGGCATTATTAATAATCTCGCTGAATATCCGGAAATCACAGCGGAGTTACTCGAATCACTCAACGAAGTCGGTGCAGAGGAAAATATTAGCACTGGCTATCACAGCATTGAATTTTTGCTGTGGGGCCAGGATTTGAGCGCAAACGGCAATGGTGAACGGCCGTATACCGATTACACAACCGCCCCCAATGCGGAGCGCCGGGGTCACTATCTTCTTGCTGCATCTGATCTGCTTGTCAGTCATCTC
>JAGRDI010000053.1:0-3483 GCA_020432765.1 Anaerolineales bacterium
GCGACGGGCATAGTGGGTGTTTGTGGGCGTGCGATGAACAGCGTCGCACCAAATTCGCCCATGCTGATGGTGAAAGCAAAGACTGCGCCGACAAGCAAGGCACGCCGAATGAGAGGCCAATCGACTTGCAGCCAAACTTGTTGGGGATTGGCACCAAGGATGGCAGCCGCTTCACGCAAACGTGGGTTGATGCCGCGTACCGACGGCATTAAACTGCGAATCACAAAGGGGATCGCGACTAATGTGTGGGCGATGGGTACCAGGATGATGGAACTGCGTAAATTTAAGGGCGGTTTGTCTAAAGCGATAATGAAACCAAATCCCAGCGTGACGGCCGAAGTAGCCAATGGTAACATAAAAAGCGGGTCTAGCCATCTGGTCCATCGTTTGCTGCTTTTTTTCGTTGCATCCCTCTCGCCATTAGTCAATAACAAAACGCTCAACAAACCCAAGCTGACAGCCAGCAGTACAGTTGCCAGGGCAAAAATGGTCGAATTAAAGATCGCCTCTGCGGGTGGTACAAAAAAGAGAGAATTTTGGCGATTAACAAATAATTCTTGATAAAACCGCAAGGTTAAACCATCTCGCCCGGCAAAAGAACGGGCGACCAATGCCAATAATGGCAGCCCTAACAGCAAAAACATGAAGGTCAAATTACCATAGACAATGAACTTGTCCTTAAATGTGCGGATTGGCTTTTGGGCAGCGAGCTGTGATTTTAGTTTTACGGGGTGTGAGGTTTGTGCTTGTATGCGTGTGTAATACCACATTAAGATAAAGGTGAAGCCGATTTGCACGATTGACAGTGCTGCAGCTACCGGTAAATTGAACATCTGCACGGATTGGCGGTAGATTTCCACTTCCAAAGTCGCAAATTGCGGGCCACCGAGGATTAAAATCACGCCAAAGCTGGTAAAACAGAAGAGGAAGACGAGAACGGCCGCTGCCATTACAGAAGGGCGCAATAATGGCAGTGTTACCGTCCAAAAAGCACGCCGGGGCGAAGCACCTAACATTTGTGCCGCCTGATTCAAGTCACCACCTAAATTTTGCCATTGCGTACTGATGATACGCAGTGCCACGCTGTAATTGTAAAAAATATTAGCCAATAAAATCATTGAGAGCGTATGGTCTATCTGAATTGGGGGTTGTGACAAATTAAACAGTGCCATTAACCATTGATTGAGCAATCCACCAGGACCAAGCAAAGCCAAAAATGCGTTGGCGACGACCACCGTGGGTAAAACAAACGGTAAGGTGCTGATGGCTTTCATGCTGCTTTTGCCGCGAAAACGATAATGCGTGAATACATAGGCTCCCGGAATGGCAAATAATAAGACCAACAAAGTGGATAAAAACGCTTGCCAGGTAGTAAACCAGAACACCTTGAGATAATAAAACGAGTCAAAGAGTTTGCTCAATGGTGACAGATCAAGCTGGTTATCTGGAGCCAGGCTCAAACCCAAAATCGAGAGCAGCGGGTAAAAATAAAATAGCAAAAAGAAGCCGACTGGCAGCAAAAAAGCAAGTTTGCTGCCCCGGTGGATTAAACGCTGCATTTTATTTTTCCCTCGTGAAACTGCAACAAAGAAGTTCAACTTTTTCTCTGGTATCTCAAATAATTTGATGGCCAAAAGTTGAACTTCTGACTTGGTAGTTACTTGGATAGAAAGGATTCGGGTTTCTTTCAACCTGAGTTGATATGATTTCACATACTTGTTTTTGTTTAGCGCAATACCACGTTAGTCCAGGCTTCAACCCATTTTTCGCGGTTGACGACGATGTCGTCAGGGGGTATGGTGGCTGGGTTTTCTGGGACTTGGCTGAATTGGGCGAATACGTCGGGAAGGACGGCCGTTTCGTTCGCAGGAAACACAAACATATGCAAAGGTATATCTTCCTGGAATGTGGTTGAAAGCAGAAAATCCATTAACTGCTGCGCTTCCGCTTCATGTTGTGTGCCTTTTAGAATGCCGGCAAATTCAATTTGGCGAAAACAGGCACCATCACCAATCACGGCTGCTGTGGGTGCTTCATCCAGTTCCGTTTCAGCGAAGAAAACTTCAGCGGGTGGGCTGCTTGCATAACTGACAACAATTGGTCGATCACCATCTGATGCGGCCGTAAATGCACCGTAGTATGCTTCTTCCCAACCATCAACGACCAACACATCGTTATCGACTAAGCTTTGCCAAAAGTCGAGGTAGCCATCTTCACCGTAAGTAGACACGGTGGCCAGCAAAAAGGCCAGACCGGGAGTTGAGGTGGCTGGGTTTTGAACGGCCGTTAAGCCTTTCAAAGCCGGAACAAGCAAATCATCCAAATTTTGGGGCGGTTCCACCCCATTCTCGGCAAACCATGCCTTGTCGTAATTCAGGCAAACGTCGCCGTAATCAACTGGTAATGCACGGTTTTCGGAATCTAAACGTAACTGTTCAGGCACATTTTCTAGCTGTGGTGAAGCGTAGCGTATAAAAACGTCGTTGTCTAAACCACGACTTAAGAAAGTGTTGTCCACACCATAAATCACATCCGCCAACGGATTATTTTTAGCCAAAACCGCCTGATTGAGCATCGCGCCGCCATCACCCGCCTTAAATATTTCGATCCCAATGCCAGTTTCGCTGGTGAACGCTGCCAAAGTTTCTTCTGAGATGTCAAAGCTGTCGTGGGTCATCAATCTTAGGGTAACGGCTGCTTGTGAATTTTGGTCGGAAACGGCAGTGTCACCATCTTCAACTTGCTCCGTTTCACTTGCCTGCCCACTTGTGTCACTACAAGCAGCTAATACAAACAAACTAAAAACGATTAATAAAATCAATGTTTTGCGCATGCTACATTTTCTCCATAAAAGTAGGGTAATTTTGCAAAATTATCCTACAAAGAAAAAGCCCCCTGAATTTTCAGGAGGCTTGGGGTTAAAATTTTCACTTCCTACGCCAGCATTATCCGGTTCAGGTTATACAGTTCATTTCGCGTCTAGAAACATCTCAGCCTGGTTTGCCCAAGCACCCGTGGATTATTTGATTGTTGAATATGACCTGGATTATACGAATTTCAGCCAAAAATAGCAATCAGTTTTCTTGGCTGACAACCTAACCGGCCAACCATGAGAATTGCTCATAAAACCAAAACAATGCTTGACAAAGTGAACCAGCTTGCTATAATCCCGATTCGTTGATGCGGGGTAGAGCAGAGGCAGCTCGTCGGGCTCATAACCCGGAGGTCACACGTTCGAATCGTGTCCCCGCTATACTAGAGAGACCCACCAAAGTGGGTCTTTTTTGATTCACCTTTAGCCATTTTTACTTTTTACATGCATGCTTTTCACACAAATATTGTAAACCACATCCCCTCAACCAACACTCTTGATCCTAACTCTACTACCTTGGACGAAAACATCCACTATGCTTACAAAGTCGGTTCGGTTATCTCACCTTCAGCAACAGGAATCATCAAATTAAAACAAAACTAACCCTTATT
>JAGRDI010000053.1:3541-8775 GCA_020432765.1 Anaerolineales bacterium
GCAGGTGAGGTCTTTATCAACGAATATGTACCTTATAGTGACATTGAATGGGTTGAACTCTATAACAGCAGCGCCACTGACCTCGATATCTCCCATTACTATATTGACGATGTTGCTGATGGCGGTCAACCACCCAAACAAATCCCGGACAACCTGGCCAAACTGTTGTCGTTATACATCACGGTCAACCAGAAGTGGCTGTCATTGATATCGCTGACTATCCTATCCTACATGCCCCAGCCTATTACTACGTCCAGCCGCCACATTAAGAATTTACAATTAAAATCAATACTCCCAATCCTCATGCGCCAGTGGCGATTGATTCAACATATCCTGATGCCAACGCCACTGCGGCATAAACCGGTCCATATGAGTGCGAAACTGATCGTTGTGCCGCCGTTCCAGCAAATGCACCATCTCATGTACCAGAATATACTCCAGGCACTTCACTGGTTTCTTCGCCAACTCCAGATTGAGCCAGATGCGCCTCGCCTCGATATTACAGCTCCCCCATTTCGTCTTCATCTTTCTGACGCCCCACCCAGCAACCGTTACACCCATAATCGGCTCCCATTTGGCGATAAGGTCAGGAATCCGTTCCTTGAGGACAGTACGATACCACTCATTCAGCACCAACTCCCGATTGGCGCGGGTGGTGTTGGGATTGACGGTGAGCAGGAGCTTCTTGTTGTTTTTGATGACGAGGCTGTGCTTACCTGGACGCTCTGCCACTTCTAACAGATAGCGTTTACCCCACACGTATTGACTTTCGCCAGAGACCATTTCCCGCTGTGACTGCCGAGGTTGGCTCTGGAAATGGGCTTGCTGCTTTTTGATCCAACCCAGTTTGGAGATGACTGCCAAACGCACATTCTCATCGGTGACGTGGGTGGGCGCAGCCACGCGCACCCGGCCGTTTGGTGGATACACACCCAGATGCAAATTCTTAATCGGTTTACGGATGATCTGCACTTCAATGTTATTGACGGTGATAATGCTTGCAGGCGTAAGAAGTTCAACTTTTTGAAAAAGTTGAACTTCTCCTTCTCCTGCCGCGCTATTTGTAATCATCTTGTTTCTTCACAACTTCTAGCACCTCGTACGGATCGAAGACAGAACCATCCAACTCTCTGCGAATCGCGTATTCCACCTCTTTTTCTTTCAGGCGATGGCCGACCCAGCCATCTTTTTTAGTGTAGCGCACGGCCGTATCGACTTTAAGCGTCAGTGCTTCATCTTTATCGAGCGTATCATACAGGTTTCGTTTGGCACGGCTGTCCATGGAATTGGGATAGCGGGTTGTGCCTGCCCCTTCTGGCTGCACCACTTTGGCAGCCAGCGCTTTGATTTTAGCCAGATATTCCTGGTATTCAACTGCCTTTTGCCGCCGTTCTTCGATGAGGGCATCGAGCAGTTCCGACATTTCTTCATAATATTTCGGATTGACCGGCTGCTCATCGACGATGATTTTACGGATGTTGTTTTCGATGGTTTCGGCCATCGCATCTTCATTTTCTTTGATCCCCTGGGGCAGTTCATCCAAAGCGCCTAGCCCTTTTTCCACGATGAGTTCAATCAGGCCCAGCTCTTCAAATTCGGAGACGATTTCGCTGTCATCGGCGCGGATGTAGGTATCCAGCAGGTGGCGCATCGCTGGTTCAAAGCGCTTCATGTCCAGGTAGTCACCACTGTGGATTTTGATTTCATCGGACAGCTTTTCATAGTAGTAAACGTCTTGCTTGATGGCGTTGATTTCGGCCGCTGTGTAACCCGCTTCCTGCATCTCGTTGGCGAGGTTGGCATAGGCACGCAGAAAAGTAGCCACTGTTTTGTACAGGGCCACCCGCTTCGGTTCGTTTTGGCGCATCGTTTCTTGGTCGGCCTGGTCAACGGCACTGAAGTAGCGGAAATAATCGGCCTGTTCGCGGGGCATCAGCACCGGTTCGCAGATCGCTTTGACGGCTTCGCGGGTAGCATCCAGCCGTTCGCGGGCTTTATCCAGCCGGTTGGTCAGCAGCCCGGCCACATCTTCATTGTCGTAGCCATCTAATGCACCGCTGGTGTAATCGCTGATCGCGCCTTCCAGACTGTTGAACAAATCTTTGTAGTCGATGATGTAGCCGTACTCTTTGTCTTCGCCGTCGAGGCGGTTGACGCGGCAGATGGCCTGGAAGAGGCCGTGATCACGCATTTGTTTGTCGATGTAGAGGTAGGTGGCGGAAGGAGCATCGAAGCCGGTAAGCAGCTTGTCCACGACAATGAGCAGGCGCATCTGGCCCGGCTCTTTGACAAAGCGTTCTTTGACGCGCGTTTCAAAATCATCCACTTTGTACATGGCTGTTTCTTCTGGCTCATCGTAGTAGTTGGCCAGCATTTTGCGGTAGATGTCGTACTGGCGCAGTTTTTCGGTCATGCCTTCGCCGCTTTCTTCGCCTTTGATGTCGGCAGGAGAAGGTTTGTAGCTGGTGATAATCGCGCACTTGTCGGCCAGGTCGGTTTTGCTGAATAGTTCATACACTTTGCACGCCTGGTAAATGCTGGCGCAGACAAGCATGGCATTACCACGGCCGTCCATGAGGCGCGTTTTCGTTTCCATGTCCAGCAAGATGTCACTGACAATCTTTTCCAGTCGATCCTGACTGGAAAGCACCTGCTTCATCGTGCCCCATTTTTGTTTGAGCTGCACCTTGGCCATCTCGGACAGGCCGCGTGTTTTGGCCTCGAACCACTGGTCTACTTTCTTTTGTGAGGTAACGGTCTGGTCAATGTCACGGGCTTCGTAGCGCAGGTCGAGGACGACACCATCGGCGACGGCTTCGTCGAATTTGTAGGTGTGGATGTAGCGGCCGAATACTTCCACGCTTTTTTGTTTGTCAGCTTTGAGCAAGGGCGTGCCGGTGAAGCCGATGAAGAGGGCATCGGGCAGGATTGCTTTCATCGCTTTGTGCAGCTTGCCGGATTGGGTGCGGTGACATTCGTCAACGAAAACGAAAAGGTTGCCTTTGGCGCGGAAATCGCTGGGCAGACTGGCCTGGATGTCGGCAACGTAGGCATCGGTGGCCGCCGTTTCGTCTGCTTCGGTCTCGCCTCTGCCGAATTTGTGTACTAATGAGCAGATGAGCCATTCGTCGGGGATGTTGAGCGTATGGATGAGATCGGCACCGCTTTTGGTGCGGTAGATGTGTTCGTCCACGCCCATGAAGACGCCTTCAATCTGTTCATCCAGTTCGGTGCGGTCGGTGATGATCAGGACGCGGGCGTCGGTGACGTTTTCGCGGACCCACTTGGCCAACCAGACCATCGTCAGGCTTTTGCCGGAGCCTTGCGTGTGCCAGATGATACCGCCTTCACGCTGGGCGATGAATTGTTGCGCCGCTTTGAGACCGAAATATTGGTTGTGGCGCGGCACTTTTTTAACACCCATGTCGAAGACAATTAAGTTATGAATCAGTTCCAGGAAGCGGACTTTGTTGGCCAGGCGCAGTAAGGCACAATCCAGCGGATTGTCAGCTTGTGCACAGGGGGCGGCGGGTAGGTAGCGGTTTTTACGGTCATCGCTGTCGGGCAGGTAGTTGGGGTTTTCTTCTTTCCAGGTAAGGTAATATTTTTCGGGCGTTTCGATGGTGCCGTAGCGCAGTCCTTGGGTGTCGTTCCCGGCCATAACGAGCTGCATGGTGCTGTAAAAGTTACGGATGAAATCTTTTTTCTGGTTGTCCAGGTTTTGGCGGATGCCTTCGGTGACGGAGACGCTGGAGCGTTTGAGTTCTAGAACGCCGAGGGCGATGCCGTTGACGTAGAGGACGACATCGGGGCGTTTTTTGAGGGCACCTTTGATCGTGACTTCTTCGGCGATGGCAAAGTCGTTGTTTTCCGGGTTGTGCCAGTCGATGAGCCAGACGGTTTGCGTTTGTTCGCCCGCGCCTGCTTTGACTTTGACGCCGTAACGCAGCAGGCTGTAGGCGGCTTTGTTGGCATCGTATAAATTTTTGCCTTCGCCGAGGGCAGCGGCTTGATCCAGTTCACGCAGGGTTTTGTTGATGAGGGTGTCATTGATGCCGCGACGGCGGAGCCAGCTCTGCAATAAGTCCTGTTCAATATTGCGATTGTTTTCTCGATACTGCCAATTGCCGAGGTAGGTGTAGCCGAGCTTTTCTTCAAAGAGTTCGATAGCTCGTTTTTGGGTGGCGATTTCTTTCTGGCCGACAGTGTTCATGGAAACCTCGTGACTATTAAAAGTTCAACTTCTTTGAGAAGTTGAACTTTTGAAGTTGAACTTTTCATTCATCAAATAACAGATGGCTAATCTCCTGATAATCATCTCCTGTTTCAACATACTCTGCATAGGCTGCTCTTGATGGAAGCTGTGACAAGACGATGTCAGGATTGGGGAGTGTCCCTTGTCGCAGCCCAACATAATCCCGATAACTGGAAAATTGCCACTCTGCCGGATGGGCTACGAGACCGGCCGTGGCGGGATTGCGGTGAATGTAGCGGGATAAATGGAGCAAATAGCCATCTTTATCAACATGTTTACCTTTATAACGCCCTTGAAATAAGGAGCCAACTCGATTTTGCTCCTTGTTAATCGCTTTGGTGTAGGAGGTGCTAAATGGCTGCATGACAGACAAGCCAAAATTATCACATAAGACCTGCACCAGTAAATGGTAATGGTTGGGCATGAGGCAATAGGCAATGATGACAGCTTTGTCCGGGGTAAAGTATTCACGCAATCGCTGGATGAAGAAACCCCAGTTGTGCTTGGTGAAGAAGATTGGCTGGCGGTTGACGCCGCGATTGTAAATGTGATAAATGTGGCCGGGTGTGTAAATTGTTTTAGTCATTGCGTATGGAGAAGTTCAACTTTTTAGAAAAGTTGAACTTCTTGAACTTGAACCAAGGGCACGTTCCAGTAAATCGGTGAGACCCAGCGTGTTGGCCCATTGGCGCAGGTAGGCCAGATCCAAATCGTCGGCGCGGGTTTTGACGACGCCGAGGATGTCGCGCCACTGCTGGTCGGAGGTTTCGCCGCCCAGACGATACCATTCCAGTTTGGCGAGGATGGTGTCTTCCGGTGTGGCAAATTTGGCGCTGACTTCGGTGGCAAAGGTGAATGTTTGTCTTTGCGCACGGCCGAATTGGGATTGCAAAAAGGGGCGCGGGGGCGGCACAAACAGATCGACCTTGAAGATAGTATCGCGGTGGATGATGTTGAAGCTGCTGTTGTGCGCGATGGC
>JAGRDI010000053.1:8881-9124 GCA_020432765.1 Anaerolineales bacterium
ACCATGCCGTAGAGGGTGCTGGCCAGGGAGCCGCCGATGAGATAGGGAATGTCGAGTGCCTCCAGGACGCTGGTTACTTTGAGGGTGACTTCGACGGGTTCATTTTGCATGGATAGGATCTCCTAAGACTGAGAAGTTCAACTTTTCAAAAAAGTTGAACTTCTGACTTCTGATGTGTCTTTAATCTCCGTACACTTTGCGGGCGGTTTCTTCGCCCAGGAGGAGGACGGCTAGTTTGAAGTG
>JAGRDI010000054.1 GCA_020432765.1 Anaerolineales bacterium
GTAGAAACTTGACAAATCTGAAATTCGCCAGACTCCAGTTACTAAAATGATACAACCATTCAGAAGCACAACGAACAGTCAACCTTAAGATTAGAGATTGCAGCATGTGGATTGCATTCCGCAGTCCACAATCCACATTCACAACTGGAGGAACGATGCGTAAAACCACCACTTTCAATTGGGGGCGGCTCCTTGGCGGCTGCCTGGTAATTTTTTCACTGGTACTCTTTTTTAATCCCACTGCCGCTCAAACCACCTGGGTCGTTGCGGGCAGCTTCCAGAGCGAACTGCCCGTCTCAGCAACCTGTGGCAATTGGAACAACACCTGTCTCGAAACCACCATGGAAGATACAAACGGTGATGGTGTGTTCCGCCTTGAAGGCGAAAATTTACCCCCTGCTGTTTACGAATACAAAATCGTAGAATCCGGTAACTGGGACAATGCATACCCGGCGGATAATATTCCCTTCAGCGCCGGTGAAAACCCGGTGCGTTGGTATTTCCAGCCCGGCCCCAACAACGTCGCCGATAATGCCAACCAATGTATTGCAACGGCCGTTGGTAACTTCCAGAGCCAGTTAGGCGGTGCAGACTGGGCACCGGATAATTTGCGCTCGATGCTGTGGCAGGAAAACCCCGGCGGCGATTGGTATGCCTTCACAGCCACGCTGCCTGCCGGCAGTTGGGAATATAAAGTTGCGCGTGATGAAGTCTGGACTGAAAGTTATCCGGATAATAATGTTGCGTTCAGCCTGGGATCAGAAACGGCCGTTACCTTCCGCTATAATTGTGCCACCAATGAAGTGCAGCACAGCACAGGCGGTCTGGAGCCGGGCGACGCAGATTTAGTCCGCAGCAGTCTGCGTACCGATTTGGCCAATGAACTCTTCTACTTTGTGCTGCCCGACCGCTTTGAAGATGGCGATCCGGGAAACAACACAGGCGGCGATTTCAGCGGCGGCCCACTTGACCACGGCTACTTGCCCACCGACAAAGGGTATTATCATGGTGGCGATCTGGCCGGTTTACAAAGCAAGCTGGATTATCTCGAAAACCTGGGCGTCACAGCCATCTGGATGACGCCGCAGTTTACCAACCGGCCCGTGCAAGGTGACGGCACCATCGCAGGTTCCTCAGCCGGCTACCATGGTTACTGGCAAATCGATTACACCCAAATTGACCCGCATTTCGGCGACAATGATGCTATGCAAGCCTTTATCGCTGATGCGCAAGGGCGCGGCATGAAAGTCTTCTTCGATATCGTCATCAACCATACAGGCGATATCGTCACCTATGATGAAGGCATATTTACTTATCGCAACAAGACCGATTTCCCCTATCGTGATGCCAACGGCACCATTTTTGATGACCGCGACTATGCCGGCGGTGACACCTTCCCACCTTTAGACCCGGCTGTCAGTTTCCCTTACACACCTACATTCGCAGAGCCGGCAGATGCCAACGCCAAAAATCCGGCCTGGCTCAATAATCCAATCTATTACCATAACCGCGGCAACTCTACCTTCAGTGGTGAAAGTTCGCTCTACGGCGACTTCTTCGGGCTGGATGATCTCTTCACCGAACACCCCGATGTCGTCGATGGCATGATCCAAATTCACAAAGATATGATCACCGAGTTTGGCATCGATGGCTTCCGTGTAGACACAGTTAAACATGTCAATGACGAACTATGGCAGGCATTCGTACCTGAAATTCAAGCCCATGCTGCGGCACAAGGCAAAGATGATTTCTTTATCTTTGGCGAGGTGTTCAGCGGCGATCCTGCTTACACCAGCCGTTTCACAACCGAACTACCTTTCCCCTCTCTGCTGGACTTCGGCTTTGATGGCGCAGCATCTAACTTTGCCGCTCGCAGCCAACCCACAGACCAAATGCGTGATTTCTTCGACGGCGATGATTATTATACCGATGCGGACAGCAACGCTTATGCGCTGGTCAAATTTATCGGCAACCATGATATCGGTCGTTTCGGTTATGTGATCGACAGCAGCAATCCCGGCGCAGCAGATGCCGAGCGTGTCGCCCGCTTTGAATTGGGTGTCGCCTTGTCTTATTTCTCACGCGGCATTCCACTGCTCTACTACGGTGATGAGCAAGGCTTCACGGGCGACGGCGGCGACAAAGATGCGCGGCAGGATATGATGCCCAGCCAGGTACCGTCCTACAATGACGACGATCTGATTGGCACCAACGCCACCACGGCCGACGCCAATTTTGACCAGACCCATACGCTGTACCAAACCTTCAGCGATCTCAGCCAAATTCGCGATGCTCACCAGGCGCTGCGACAAGGTGTTCAAATCCACCGCTACAGCGAAAGCGGCGCGGGCATTTATGCGTTTTCACGCATTGACCCGGTTGAACGTGTTGAGTATCTTGTGGTCTTCAACAACAGCGAAAGTGCCGGCACGGCCGAATTC
>JAGRDI010000055.1 GCA_020432765.1 Anaerolineales bacterium
CCTTTGGTACAAAAAATGGCGATGATGCCATAAACACCAACAGCCAATGTTAAGAGTGCCTTCGCCAAACGTATGACGATATTTACCGGGGTTAGTGCCAGGGTTTTCATAACGTCTCCTCGTAAATCGATACGCGATTTGCAAAATCGCGCCACCAGCGCTCATATTCCTCTTTATGCTTCCTTCTCACGTAATGCTTGCAAAACTTTTTCTGGTGTGATGGGTAATTCACGAATGCGTACACCAATAGCATTGTAAACCGCATTGGCGATGGCGGGGCCAATGGCAATGATGGGGTCTTCGCCTACGCCTTTGGCACCAAAAGGGCCACCTAAATCAGGTTGGGTTTCCAGAATAACTGTTTCGATGGGAGGCATGTCCATCGAAAGCGGCATTTTGTAATCAACAAAACTGGGGTTAAGCGGCCGTCCCGTCTCCGGGTGCATAATAAAATCTTCTGTAAGAGAATGACCAATGCCTTGTTGAATACCGCCTTCGATTTGACCTTCGACGCCAATTCGGTTAATAGCTTTGCCGATTTCGTGTACGGCCGTTACCTTTTTCACCGTCACTTGCCCTGTTTCCGTATCCACATCCACTTCAGCAAAATGGGCTGCAAATGAGTAGGCGACTTTGGCATAATGGGTTGCTTCGCCAATCAGCGCAGGTGTGGGGATGTTGCCTTCTTCTTTGAGCAGTTCTTTGAGAGTAATGGATGGCGTGTTGTTAATCAGGATTCGGCCGTTCTTCAAATCCAATTCCGTCACATCCACAGCCAATTTTTCTGCCGCGAATGTCAGCAGTTTCCTTTTCAAATCTGCCGCCGCCTTTTGTGTCGCCTTGCCGCCAATATGGGTGGTGCGGCTGGCATAAGCGCCGCCATCGAAAGGCGTTGCGTCCGTATCGCCGGCCGTTACCTGTATATCTGCCAGCAGAATACCCAGCTCCTCGGCCGCAATTTGTGCCATTGCCGTCCATGCGCCAGTCCCCAGGTCGGCAACACCGGTCATCAAATTCACCGAGCCATCCTGGTTTAACTGCACCACCGCGCTCGACATCTCCTTGATGTCTGGATACGCACCGCTGCTGTGCATCTCTGTCCCCACACCTAGACCGCTGCGGACACGGCCGCTCTTGGTTTTGGGCGACTGCCATTTATCTACCCACGCCACTTCCTCAGCACCACGCCGCAAGCAGTCGGCAAAAGCATCCCCATGCAGCCGATGACCGGATGGACTAATATCTCCTTCGCCGACCGCATTTTTGAGGCGAAATTCAATGGGATCCATGTTCAACAATTCTGCGAGTTCATCCATCTGTACATCCAGCGCGAAAAAACCTTGCACCGCGCCATATCCGCGAAACGCGCCGGCCATGGGCACATTGGTGTAAACAGAGCGCCCTTCTAAATCCCAGGTCTCGTTACAACGGTAGAGAGAGGTCAAGTCGATGGTGCCTACGGCCGTTACACCCGGCCCATGTGATGCATACCCACCCGTATTGGAAAGATAAAGCGCCTCACGCGCCGTGACCGTGCCATCTTTTTTAACGCCTTGCTTCAAACGCACAGTCACCGGATGGCGCGTCTTGCTTGCCAAAAACGTCTCCTTGCGCGTATATTCCATCTTCACCGGACGACCTGTCTTTTTGGCCAGCAGCGCACATACATATTCGTGCTGGTATAAATCTTGTTTAGCCCCAAAACCGCCGCCCATATGCTCGACAATGACCTGGATTTTGTTCAACGGAATGCCCAGCACTTCGCTTAACGTACCGCGCACCATAAACGCGCCTTGGGTTGAACTCCAGATGGTCAATTTGCCACTTTGGTCAAACTGGCAAACACAAGCGTTGGGTTCCATATAACAAGGCACCGGGCGTCCAGTGTTATAAACGGCTTCAAATACATAGTCAGCTTCAGCGAAGCCTTGTTCCATGTCACCATTTTTCATGATGATAGGCTGCGTAATTATGTTAGCGGCTGTGTCATGAATTTCAGGGGCGTCTGTTTGTTGGGCGGCATCTACACTTAACACAGGGGTCAGGATTTCGTATTCGACCTCGATGAGTTCGAGGGCCTCTTCAGCGATTTCTTCAGAAACTGCCGTGACTGCCGCAATCCCATCCCCCACAAACCGCGCCACATCTGTTAAAATAGTTTGGTCTGCCTTCAACGAACCGGTACGCGGAACAGGTGCGCCAGCATGTTTTACGTGCGGCACATCCGCATAGGTCAAGACCGCTTTCACGCCCGGCAGTGCCTCTGCTTTGCTCGTATCGATTGACAGCACACGCGCATAGGCATGGGGTGATCGTTTGATTTTGCCATACAACATCCCCGGCAGCGTATAATCGGCCGCATACTTCGCCGTGCCGGTTACTTTTTCAATGCCGTCTATTCTGGCGGGACTGCCTCCCACTACTGAAAATCTTTGAACCATGCTTGTTGATCCTTGCTAATATTTCGTAATTAACTTGGCAATTTGACAGAGGACAAACGACGGATGACCAAATTTTCGTCTTTCGTCGCCCGCCCATGAGAATCAGCGGTAAAAATCAACCCTCTACATCCATAATCGCATCCACAATTTTGGCGAAACCGGTGCAGCGGCAAATATTGCCGGCGATGGCAAAACGCACCTCTGCTTCCGATGGCTGAGGATTCTCGGCCAGCAATGCTTTGGCCGCCATAATCATACCCGGTGTACAAAAGCCACATTGCGCCGCACCATGCTGCAAGAAACTCGTCTGCAGCGGGTGCAGTTGATAACCATCCGGCGTGATTTGAGCCAGCCCCTCAATGGTTTCGATCTCAGCACCATCCGCCTCAACACCCAATACCAGACAGGCATTGACCGGCAACCCATCCATAATGACCGTACAGGCACCACAATCACCAACATCGCAACCCTTTTTGGTGCCGGTCAGTCCAATTTCCACGCGCAGCATATCGAGCAAACTACGATATGGCTCAACGGCAACTTCATATTGTTCCCCGTTGATCGTGGTTTGTACCAATCGTTTCATGAAGCACGCTCCACTGCATTTTTTAATGCACGCTGGGTCAAAACATAAACCATTTCACTGCGATAAGCGGCGCTGCTGCGCACATCGCTGATGGGACGAGCCGTTTCTTGGGTAAGTTTTGCCGCCGCAAGAATTGCCTCGTCAGTGACAATTTTGCCTTGTAAAAATGCCTCTGCTTTGGGCACGCGAATGGGGGTAGGCGCGACAGCACCCAAAACGAGGCGCACCTGTTTGCAAATATTATCTTCCAGCGTCAACGCCACAGCCACCCCCACAGTTGCCAGTTCCATCGCCAGGCGACGGCCGTGTTTGATATACACCTTGCCCGTGTGTGGCGGTGGTGGTGGCACGGCGATTTCTATCAAAACTTCATCCTCTGCCATCACCGTTTTGCCCGGACCAGTAAAAAATGCCTCCATTAAGATGGTGCGTTCCCCATTTGGCCCGTACAATTTTACAGCAGCGCCATCAGCAATCAACGACGGCAGGGTATCGGCTGAAGGAGATGCACGGCAGATATTACCAGCAACCGTTGCACGATTACGTATCTGGATTGAGCCGACTTCACGCGCAGCTTGGGCTAAGCCGGCATATTTTTCCTGCACCAACATGGAAATCTCAATTGCACGCATGGTGGTCAAAGCACCAAATTTCAAACCAGTTACGTCATCATAGGTCAGATAATCCAGGTTAGGAATTTTTTTGATGTTAATGACAGTATCGGGTAAGCGTATGTGTTCTTTGATTTCTACCAATAAATCCGTACCGCCAGCCATGAAGCTGGCACGGCCGTTAGCCTGCTGCATCAACTCAATTGCATCATCTAATGTGGGCGGCTCAAAATAGTCAAAACGTTTCATATTTATTCAGCAACCTGTGTTTGCCAAAACTCTTTTACCCGTCCGGCCACATCAGTTAAGTGGCGGCGCATGGCATCGGCAGCGGCCAAACTATTTTTGTTTTCGACAGCCGTCAGAATTTCACGATGACCACGGACAATTTCCGGCAACAAATTTGGGATCAGGGTGGAATCGTGGCGCATATCACGCAGCAAGTCAACGATACTGTCCATCAGATCAACCAGGGTATTATTGCCACTGGCAAGGATGATTTGACGATGAAATTCGATATCTGCGGTGACGATCATGGCTGCTTCCTGACGCGCAACGGCCGTTTCTATCGTTTGTGCCCAATAACGCATCGCCTCGATTTGGGATGCGTTAGCACGTTCAGCAGCGCGGGCGGCTGCGGCGGTCTCGACGATTTGGCGCAGTTCAAACAGCTCATCTAATTTTTGTTGATTGGTTAAAATGTGGGGGGTCAGAGTAGTCTGCAAAGTTCTATTACTCGGATCATTGACGAAAGTACCGCGCCCTTGCTGCACCTCTACCAGGCCCATTGCTTCTAAACGACGAATGGCTTCGCGCACAGAGGTACGGCCAACTTGCAAATCTTTTGATAGTTGACGTTCGCCGGGCAACTGATCGCCTGAACTGTAACGGCCGTTGCGGATCATCTCCACAATTTGCCGGGCTGTTTCCTCGGCCACAGAAGTTTTCGGCTGCGAATAAAACATACGCTCTTTATCCTTCGCTTATAAACCAAGTGGTCTGACAGGTCAGACCACTAAAAGTTTAACACATCGAAGAACGGCCGTCAACACAAAATTTCATTCCCTCCCCACCTGTACAACCTCTACGGCGTCCAATCCGCAAACGCATCAATCACCGGTTTAATATCATCCATCATCGGATACAGAATCGGACAAGTTACGCCCGCATCGATATATTCAGCCACCTTATCGAGACATTCGTGCGATGTGCCTACCGCCATCAAGTTGCGCACAACATCGTCAGGAATCAACGCAGCCGCCCGCCGGTAATCATCTTCTGTCGCCGGCCAACCCACGAATTCTTGCACTCTGTCGATCAACTCTTCATCGACATTGCTGGCTTTCATGATATGCGGTTCTGTACCCAAATAATAGGCAACCAGCATTTTGCCCGTCAGCATCGCCTGATCCGGGTCATCGTCCGACAGTGAACACACTAACAATTCGGGACGGTCAATATCTGCGATGGTTTTGCCAACTGACTGCGCCCCCTTTCCAACTTGAGCCACAGCACGGCGGATATAGTCGGTAGAAACAACATAATTGAGCACGACACCATCACAAATCTCGCCCGTCATCTCCAACATTTTGGGACCGGTTGCGCCAATGTAAATGGGGATGTCGCGTGGTGACAAATCGCCAAAAGCAACATCCAACTTGACGCGATCCAAATGCACAAATTCGCCTTCGTAAGTGACTTCTTGCATCGTGAACAGTTGACGGATCGCTTCCACATTTTCGCGCATGGCTGTTAACGGCCGTTTCCGTTCCACACCTACCCGCGAAGAAATCGGCTCCCACCATGCGCCTAAACCCAACATGACACGGCTTTGACCATTAGCCGTTTTACCAGCTAACTCCCACATCGTACTCCAGGTAGCGGCGATAACCGCCGGATTACGCGTCCAAATCGGCAAGACACCAGACCCAAAGCGCATGCGCTTGGTTTCAGCCAAAAACGCACTCATCATCACCACACAGTCACGTGCCAGACGTGTATCTGCCTGCCAAATTTCAGAAAACCCCTTTTCTTCAGCATATTTAACCATCTCGATTTCATACTGAATCGGATGTTTATCCTGCATATAGAGCGCCATTCTTTGGGCCATCATTTCCTCCCTTGGATGAACGATTAGCAATTTACGATAATAGATTGACACAGCAGACTTCCAAAAATCATCAATCTAAAATCGCAAATCCGAAATTGAAGGACTTACATTGTCAAAGCCATAACCGCCTTTTGTACATGCAGCCGGTTTTCGGCCTCATCGAAGATAGCCGAACGCCAGCCGCTGGCCGGATCAGTATTGTCCATGACCTCATTGGTCACTTCCCATGCGCGATCAGCCGGCAGGCAATGCATGTAGATTGCGTTTTTGTCGCCCAATTCCATATATTCACGGGTGGCTTTCCAATCTTTGTATTTGTTGAAGATTTCCAACGCTTTTTCTTCGCTGTCTTCACCAACCGGCGGTTTGAAAATCGGCATCGCCGCCCACGCTTTGGGATAAAGGACATGCGCACCTTCGGCCGCACCCATGAAATCTTCGGTGATTTCAAAGCTGCTGCCGTTCATCTCGGCATTGGTTCTACAAGCAGCGATGATCTTGGGATCAAGTGCCATTTCCGGCGGCCGTGCCAAAACAGTGTCACAGCCCATCATGGTCGCGGCGATGATAGCGCTTTGCGGCACGGCACGCGGTTTGTGGGCGCTGGGTGAATAGGCCCAACTCATAACAAACTTGATGCCTTTGAAGGTACCATATTGTTCTTTGACAGTGAGAATGTCGGCCAGCCCCTGGAACGGATGATAAATATCATCTTCCATATTCAAGATGGGTTTATCTGACCATTTGGCAAACTCTTTCAGCAAAGCATTTGCGCCGCCATATTCCCAATCGACGGGATCGCCATAACAACGAATGGCAATGGCTTCACCCATACGTGCCAACACGCGCGCAACGTCGCTGACACGCTCGGTGCTGTAGGCTACTTCTTTGCCTTCAAGTGCAGGGGTATAGATTTTGCTGGGATCGAGGTAATGGGCATGGCCACCGAGTTGATGCATGCCGGCTTCAAAGCTGTTGCGGGTGCGCAAGCTCTGGTTGTAGAAGAGCATGAATAGGGTTTTTGCGCGTAAAATATCATCGTGGTAACGGCCGTTAGCCCGATCAGCTTTTAACTCTAATGCCAAATCAAGAATCTGGTTGATTTCCTCTTTTTTCCAGTCTAAAAGGGTGAGTAAATCTCGCCCACGGAATGAATCTGTTAACATTTTTTTCTCCTTAATAACTGTTTTCGTTTGTTAAGCAAACGGAAGCGCCATGTTGAATCATAGTATACAAAAATCATTATCAGAAAGAAAGGAAATTAAAATAATAATACACAATACCATATTTTATGTGATCAAAGTTGACATTACCATATATTATCGCTACTATTAGCCCAGTTACATATGAGAAATGTGTAATGAGAGTTTACATGTTTTTACGGTTTTCAGACAGCAAAAGAAAGAACAACTGGACTAAACAGAACAAATCGAGGACAAAATCGCCGCAAGGTAATTGGACAAATTCACATGAGTGTAAAAATTGGGGCAAAAATTAAACAGCGGCGAAAAGAATTGGGATTAAGTTTACGTGATCTAGCCGAACGTGTAGACCTGACAGCCAGCTTTCTAAGTCAGATTGAACGCGATATGGCCAGCCCATCTATCGATTCGCTGCGAAAAATCAGCCAGGCATTAGATGTGCCTGTCTTCTTCTTTTTATTAGACCAGGATGGCCCTAGTCCTGTCGTAAAACATAACCAACGGCGCATGCTGAAGCTGCCACAAGGTCATATCACCTATCAATTATTAACACCTGACGTTGATCGGAAATTAGGTGTTGTGCTGGCTGAACTAGACCCAGAAGATGGCGAAGTCCCTTTGCTCAATTACCAGCATACTGAAGAATGCATTTTTGTGCTTGAGGGCCAATTAGAAGTAACCCTTGGTAGTGATGTCTACCTTCTAGAAGCGGAAGATGCGATCTATTTTGATGGTCCCATGCTGCAAAGCCTGATTGCACGCGGGAAGAAGCCTGTACGTTATTTGTCTATCATCACACCACCGGTATTTTAGCAGCGAAGCCATAAAACTTTTTCAATTTGCTACCCACCTAATACCAATTTCCCAACCTGAAAAAATAGAAAAGCCATCATCCAAGCCAATGTCAATTGACCAATAATGCTTACCCACATCCATTTAACGCCTAATTCTTGTTTTTCGGCGCTGACAGCGACCATGCATGGCGTGTAAATCAACACAAAAACCATAAAGGACAGTGCCGCCAATGCCGGATAGCCACCGCTGGTTGTATAGAAGCCCGTGTAAATTGCTTGCATAAGATCACTGGGCGGCGCTTCTTCTGCCGGGAAGAGATTGATGCCTATGATTAGCGGTAATGATTTGATTGTGTCGATTGTAGCGGTCACAAAGCTGGTAATGATTGCGGTGAGATCTTCGAAAAAAGTGGGGGCGACAACGGCCGTTTCCTCACCCCCAACGTCTTCCACCCCATAAACTTGTGCCAAGGTACTAACCACTACTTCTTTAGCCACAAAACCACTGATCAGCGCTCCGCTCGATTGCCAATTGCCAAAGCCTAACGGTTTTAAAACAGGTGCAATACTGCCCGCAACGGCCGCATACAGACTATCATCCACATTTGTATCGGCAAAGCTGTTTTCACCCTGCACCGGCACCGCCATTAATAACCAAATGACAACACTTACCGCCAAAATCAATGTCCAAGCACTTTCTAAAAATGCCTTTGTGCGCTGCCACATGTGAAACCAAATGCTTTTGAGTGTGGGCAGTCGATAAGGCGGCAGTTCCATCACAAAGGCAGAGATTTCATCATCTTGGAAGGTTGTTTTGCGTAAGATGATGCCGATAAGTACGGCCGTACCAATGCCCAACAAATACAAACCAAAAACAACCACACCCGCATATTGCGGGAAAAATATCGCTCCAAACAAAACATACACCGGCAATCGTGCGCCACAACTCATAAACGGCACCAACAGTCCCGTTAAGATGCGGTCCTTTTCATTTTCAAGCGTGCGCGTCGCATAAATCGCCGGGACTGAGCAGCCAAATCCGACCATTAACGGCAGAAAACTTTTACCTTGCAATCCAATACGATTCATCAGCGAATCCATCACAAAGGCGGCACGTGCCATGTAGCCTGAATCTTCCAACAACGCCATTGCCAGATACAAAGCCATCAACACCGGCACAAACACCAACAACCCGCCGACACCAGCGATCACACCATCAACCAACAAACTTTCAAGCCATGTGCCACCGACACCAACTACTTGCAAAAGTGTGATTGTCCAACGTGTCAGCGGACCGCTAATTACTGCCCCGATCCAATCCACATAGGGTGCCGAGACATCGGCTGTGAGTTTAAAAACCACCCACATCGCGGAAAGAAATATAAAGATTCCCCAGACCCGATGCGTCAAAACCCGGTCGATTTTGTCGGATAGCGTATAGCGGTCGTCATTTGTGCATGTGACAGACTGTTTTACCAACGCATGAATCCAACTATACCGTCGATCAGCTAAAATCACATCGACATCTTCGCCAAGCTGTGTTGAAAGCTGCGCGTAACTGATTTGGGCATGGGTCAAAACGGCGGGCCCACCAGTTATGGTTAACAATTGCTGCTGGATATCGCTGTCCTGTTCCAGCAATTTAACTGCCAACCAACGTGCTGGAAATTGTTTGGTTATAGCTGGGTAACGGCCGATCTCAACCGCCACACGGCTAATTTCCACTTCAATATCCCGCCCATAATCCAAAATAAAAGGTGCGACAGAAGGGGTTTCAAGCGTATGCATAGGACCTTCCTGCGCTGTGGATTATTTCATCCTTCAATTCTTTAAGTCCCTGCTCTTTACGTGCAACGGCCGTAACAATGGGAACACCCAGAGCCCGGCTCAGTTTGTCAATATCAAACTCGAAACCACGCGACTGTGCCATATCCATCATGTTCAAAACCAGGATAGCTGGAATATCTAATTCAAGCACTTGCACAGCCAGATAAAGGTTACGTTCCAGATTGGCCGCATCCACGACAATAATCACCAGGTCAGGGCTCTCTTGTAATAAAAAGTTTCGGGCGATCAGTTCTTCGGGGGAATAGGCACTGAGGCTGTAGGTGCCGGGCAAATCAACAATCTCGACCTCATAATCGGCGTGTTTGAAGGTACCAGATTTACGCTCAATCGTTTTGCCCGGCCAATTGCCCACATGTTGATGGGAACCTGTGAGTGTATTAAAAATGGTTGTTTTGCCGGCGTTCGGATTGCCAGCTAGAGCGACCCGTATTTTTGCTGTCACTGCACCGTTCCTACGCCGCTTTGCTTTGGAACATCATTCAACTCAGCGTGTGTTACCAGTATTTTATGTGCCATACCACGTCCTAGAGCAACACGCGAATCACGTACAGCCACCAATAACGGACCACCGGCAGCTTGGACGATGATTAGTTCAACACCGGGAGTTAAGCCTAGTTCGTTTAATCGATGGGTGAGTTTTTTGCCAGCATCAATATGAATGAGGCGCACTGCTTGCCCAACAGAGGCCATAGCCAGGGGGAAGTGGGTGTTTTGGGCATGGTTTACCACTTTAATAATTTTCCTGAACACCCGGCAAAATCTTCACAAAAATATGCGCGGCGATTTCATGTCCCAGCGCATGTGTTTGGGCCCCACATGTTACCATCAGCGGCCCATTGAAGGGCGCGGTTTCTATAAATGTAATAGTTTGTCCTGGTTTTAGTTCGCGGCCAGCCAAATAAGCGAGCAGCAGCGTGCTTTCTGGGAATATGCGATTAATGGTGGCACTTTGACCTGGTTGCAACGATGTCAAGGGCACATCATCAGGAAAGGCGATGATGCCATCTGGACCGGGTATGGGGTTGCCATGTGGGCAGGTTTGTGGGTTTCCCAGATACACAGCGAGAGCTTCGGTAACGGCCGTATCGGTTGCGTGTTCCAACCTACAGGCAAAATCGTGGACCTGTTCCCAAGATAGACCCAGTTCACCAGCCAAAAAACATTCCCACATATGATGGCTGCGGATAACGGCCGTTGCGCGAATTTGCCCTTTGGGTGTCAGGCTGACCCCTTTGTAGGGTTGGTGGTCGAGCAAATCTTGTTTTTTCAAGCGATGGATCATTTCAGTTGCTGAGACGTTGGAAACACCCATGCGCTCTGCCAACGCCGAAATCGGCACTTGTGCGCCCGTATCCTCCGCCAACTCACTGACGGTTTTCAAATACATCTCGGTACTTTCGTTAAAAGGCTCGTGTTTCATAATAATTGGAAAAACCTGACAGAATTCGGAAATCTGTCAGGTCTACCTCTATATCATTTCTAAGGTTAACCTTATACTACCAATTAAAGCAATCTCATCACAGTGACATTTATCCTGATTCTTCATGACATTTATCAAGCCGAATTATGGGGAGTCCTGGCAAAAAATCCAGGTGTAGGGTTAAGGGGATTGTGAACGGGGGTTTAGACGGCCGTTTACCTTTACTTCACTTAAATTTTAACCAGGATTCAATCACCAATCTGGACACTGGCGTTTTTATTTTACCAGAGGAGAGTTATCAGGTTTTATGATCAACTCGCCTCACCTATAACGATTCATGAACGGCTCGCTCAGCGTGGAGATACGCCACAGTCATGGTCATATCAACAAACACAGCGTTGCCTTGAGGCTTTTACATCTCCCCTTTTTCAAGAGTATGTTGATGCCGAAACTCAAACTCCTGCGGAAATCGCAACCTATATTCTGCACCGAGTACAAAATGTCAACATACTCTAGCCAGCAGCATATACCTCTGCAATTGCGAGCTGCACATTGTTTAACAACGTGTTGATACGGCGCAGCAAACGCACATTGGCATCAGGACGAATGTGGGTGGTATCCGGCAGTTGCAAGGCTGTTTCCATAAGCATATCACGAAAAAACATAGAGGCTTCGAGCGCGTTGGGTAATGGTAAATCCAGATGCTGCGCGAGGCGGGCGTATTGCCGCCCAATCTGACGCGCCTGTTCCAAAATGTGTCCACCAGTTTCATGGTGTCCACCAGTTTCATCAGAGAGGTATTGCAAAGTTAAACCCAGCAGTTGTTGCCCAAGTTGGCGATATTGAGCGCGTGCCTCAGCATCGATGGTTGTTAACCAGGGTTGGTCTTGTTGCACAACTATCTCTTTGCGGGTTTGATCAAGCGTTTGATCTGCCCACACCTGTTCAATGCCACGCACGCGGCGCAGACCGCGCCGCTCACGAGCAAATTGGTCAACATCCGCCGCCAAAAAACGTCGATGTCCACCAGGAGTTAACATGCAAGGCAGATCCCCTTTATCCGCCCACCTGCGTAAGGTTGTTGGATGGACACTCAAGCGTTGTGCCGCTTCACTTAAAGTAAGCCATTCATCTGTTTCTGAGTAATCGTTTGACTTCATAACCATATGATCCTATGCAAAGTTATTCTTTTCTTAGCAAAATTAATGCATATGTGGGAACAATATCCGTGTCGCCGGGAGATTTCATGTGTACAACGTGGACGTTAAGCATTCATCAACTCTGCATGACATATTTATTTTACTCGCTCTTTCATCTACAGCATAGCGAAAAAACGCACGCTCTTAATTCGTGTATTTTCGTATCTTTCATGGTTTGATTCCTTCTTGGGAATGAGGGCAATGGGAAATTGCGACAATCATACTCTTGACTCGGATGAGCGCAGTATTCTATGCACGAAAAATTAGAAATAGTGCAGGCAGCTAACCTCTTTAGCAAGAAACAAAAAAGCCACCCCTCAAATTGGGGCAGCCTTGTTCGTTGACATTTTAGTGGCGCCAAGTGGATTTGAACCACTGACCTAGGGCTTATGAGTCCCTCGCTCTAACCAACTGAGCTATGGCGCCATGTTTTGTTTGTAAGCGACCGGAATTATACCTAAGTGGCGTTTAGCTGCCAAATAAAACAACAACAAATTAAGAAAAGCACGGGTTATTGTGGTTAACCAGAGTGCGCTTTAACGTACTTCCTTTCTTTAGCTGCTGATTTCAATCGGGTGCTTAAAGTCCCACCTGAACCAGTGGAATGGGCACAAAGACAAGGAAAAAGAGGCAAAAGGTGAAGATGGCAATTGCTTTGCGGCGTTTGTCGAGACCAGTTACATTATCGAGCGGTTCGGCATAACGACGGCCGAACAACAACAATAAACCAATCCAAAACACCCACGTATAGGCACCCGTGAGTACAACCAACACCGCCATAGCGGCAATCATCGGCCAGAACAGCAGGCGTGCACGTTCACCAAACAACACATAAGCGATGTGGCCGCCATCCAATTGCCCAACCGGAATCAAATTCAAGCCAGTAATCAATAAACCAACCCAACCTGCCCAGGCAACTTGATTTAACTGCACATCCAGACCACCGGCAGGCAATATTTGGCCGTAAATCACATATTTCATAAACAAATAAAACAGCGAATTGCCTTCCAATACATAAGGACCCGTGGGTAAAGCGCCAACTTCCGAAGTCAGCAAGCCTATAATTAATACCGGTACTGCAAAAAGCATACCAGCTAAGGGTCCAGATGCACCCACATCCAACAAGGCACGCCGGTTTCTTACAGGTGCTTTCAGTTGGATAAATGCACCCATAGTGCCGATGATAGAAAGCGGCATGGGGATGAAATAAGGTTCGCTCACGGGCACTTTATGATAACGCGCAGCGAAATAATGACCCAGTTCATGAGCAGTCAAAATAAGCATGATGCTCAAGCTAAAAGGCCAGCCGCGCCAAAGCTGCAAGGATTGTTCGACGGTTTCGGCTGCGTAGGAGGCGCCGACAAATAAGGTGGAGAAAATAGTGGCAATAAATAATGCCAAGTTGATCATACGGTTAGCGGGTTTGTCGCGATAAACGCCAGGAAAGGCGATGAGTTCGATACGGCCGTTATCATCTTTCAATTTAGGAGTGAAACCAATGGGATAAAAGCGGTCACAAATTTCGTCGAAACAATCTTCTGCCGGACGAATAAATTGTCCACGAAAACGCACAAAGCCGGCTTCGGGATAATCGAGGGTAGTGTCCTGGATGTTAAACAAACCCTCCACCGCAGCACGTAATCGCTCAACGGCCGTTAACGACACCGTATTCGTCGCTTCAGGCAGACTCATAATCGGTTAAGAACTGGCTTCTTCTTCAGGTTCCGACGCTTCCACATCATCATCGCCCCAACTGATAATCCAAATGCAAGCACCAGCAACCAAAACAGTGACAACAATGAGCCAGAACCATTGGCTGCTGGTCAGACCCACGCTGCGTGCTTCAAAAACCAGCAGCGTAACCATGCCCAAAGCCAGTACAAACCAGGCTGTCAGACTGGGGTGTTTGAGAATCCAGGTTTTGATTGTGTTCATACTTATAACTATACTCCGATTGTCGGTCAATTGGCGATTAAGAAATCCCGATTCTAATGAGTTACACGGTGGGACACGGAGGGTTTAGAGAAGGTATTTACGAAATCATTCCTCCCCATTCTCTGTGAATCTCTATTTATCCTCCGTGCAACTCCGCGTTCCTTTTGTTTACCCATCTCCACGCTTTCTCGAACTGCGCCTGGGTGTCTTGCATGAGGCCGTTGGTATCGATCACGACATCGGCACGGGCGATTTTGGCGGCTTGTGAAGCCTGGGCATCAATGCGCGTCACGGCCGTTGCTGCATCCAATCCACGGCAAATTTGTAAACGCTCCAATTGACGTGCGCGTGTACAGGTAGTCACCCATACTTGCGCACAAATCGTATGCAGCTTACCTTCAAGCAGCTTGATCGCCTCGATCATAATGACATCTTCTGGGCAGGTGCGAATCTGCGCCAACACATGTTGGTGTACGGCCGGATGCACGATCAGCTCTAACTGCACAAGGGCTTGCGGATCATTGAATACGATTTGGCCGAGTGCAGGGCGGATTATTTGGCCATTGGTGTCAAACAAATGCGTACCAAAGGCCGCGGCGATTTGATTCTGAACGGCCGTATCGCCAGCTAAAATGCCATGTACCACATGGTCGGCATCAATTGTCAATGCACCACGGCCCGCCGCCAGACGCATCACCGCTGACTTGCCCGTCGCGATATTGCCGGTCAGGCCGATGATGGTTTTGTCATCAGGGATTGAATAATCAAGACTTGTCATAGTTTTAGATTGACCAAAAACAAACGGTAAAGGGTGGATCATCGGACATTCACCCTCTGTCTTATTCATAAAGAACAACCAGAACCAAGGAAGCGTCCACAAATAAAAT
>JAGRDI010000056.1 GCA_020432765.1 Anaerolineales bacterium
TATGAAAGGAAATCTGTTAAAACAGGTTAACAACGCTATTGGGAATTTTGGTATGGTTCCAAACAGCGGCCAAAACCTTTACAATTCGTAACCGCGGTATCTTTATCGCGCAGAGAGAACGCGGTAAGGATACCGCGGCTACTTCGCAGAATTCTTTGGAAATAATTCAGATTGTTGCGCATAGTAATCGAGTGCTGCCTGCGTGCCGGCTAGATTTTGCGGCCAATCTAACCCTTTTGTTGTTCTTAATTCCACTGTGATAGATGGGATATTTTGTGTAACCAACCAATCGCTGGCATCACCATTAATACGGTAATAATCGAAATATTCATGGACTGGGTAATTAGCTGCTTCTCCAAAAACCTCCCCCAGTTGCAACGCAGGTAGAAATAGTTCAGGACAACGCGCTGCATAAACCCCATTGGCCGAACTGTGCCAAAAAATGACGGCACGTGGCTTAATTTCCCAAATATAATCGCGTAATGCTTGGGTTTCCGGTTCTGAAAATGGGTGCGTGCCGGCATTTACCGGTTGGTTCCGCCAGACCGCATCTTCACGCCAGTCACAATCCCAATTACGATTCAAATCTACGCCTATGGCATTGAAACGACCTGGGAAAGTATCTTCTACTTTTACATCTTCTGGTTGAAAACGACCTTCTTTTTGTGTGACAAGATATTGGCCATCTGGGTTGGCAGAAGGAATAACGATCAAGGAGACTGAATCGGGAACATCGGCAGGATTGGCCATGAAATAATCGATAATGTGATAGGCTAACACAATGCTATTCCACTCATAACCACCGTGCATACCGCCTACAAATAACACTTTGTTAGGCCCGTTTTTGAATTGGTAACTGACAATATCACGCCCTTGATGGGATTTGCCAATTGATTTTTCAAAACCGTAGGGAACGGGTGTATCGATAACGGCCGTCAATGGTGTCGCAGTGGGATTGAGTACGGCCGCATCAGTGGGTAATGATGTTGGTTGATTAGTAAGGGTTGGGATGATGGTTGGAACGGCCGTAGTTGGTTCAATTAGCCTCATTGTCGGGGATGGTTTGGGAAGAGGCGTCGGCTGGACAGTTGTAATTTGAATAGATTGGGAAATAGACGAAGCAGATGTGGCTGTTTGAAAAACCAGGAGACCAATTAATATCAATATGATAATAACTAGGATGAGAGCTATGATGCTGAGGATTGAAACTAAAGAAAGGCGCATATTGTTTATTAGAAGCGACCGATAACAGCTTTAATACCGGCTAGATTATTATTCCAATCGGAGTTAGCATAATCTGGCAAAAGCACGAAGAAGGCAGGAAGACCCTGCTGGTCGAGCCAGTTAGATATATCTCCCTGGGTTCCTTTTAATTCGAGTACCTCATAACCGGCTCCAATGCCAAACGTATTGGCCACTGAAGTGGAGACTAGCGAACGGTTGCCACATAGACCCGGAGATACTAGCCCGTTTTGTGATCGTGCAGACCAGATGATTGTGGCATCAGGCTGTTCACGTAAAACGAAATCCCTCAATCCCTGAACCTCAGGTTCGGAAAACGGTTCGCTGCCGCCGCTGTTGGCGCGTACTTCGCCCAAAACGTAGGCATTACGTACCCAATCACAATCCCAGTTACGATTCAGATCGACACCATTGGCATTAAAACGGCCGTTGCGTTTGCCCGGATCATAAATGCTGTCAGGATTAAAATTTTCAATGACAAATAATGTGACACTATCAGGTATTTCTTGTGGATTTTCTTTGAAATAGGCGACAGTCCTTTGTGCAACCGACACACTACCAGGTGAATAACCTGAGCTAATGCCGCCCACCAGCAAAATCTTATTGTCGCCAGAACCAAAACGGATGACTTCAATAGGGATACCCCCGGCTGATTCGGCGATTTTTTCAACAGATGCGAACTCTGGAGTTGGTATTTCTGTCGGTAAAGGTGTGTTGGTCGGCAGTGGTGTTTGCGTAGGCGGAAGCGTGGGTATTGCTGTCATTTCGGGTGTGGCTGTAGGTGGATCAGGTGTTGTTTGTTGGCTGCTGCTATCTGATTCAACTTTACTTGTGCTATCAACGGCCGTTTCAACTTCATCTTCACCGGAGAAGGTCGGTGTTATGCTGTTTGGGCCAGCACTGCTGCTTACTGTGATCTCTCCTCCCTGGCCTATAAACCAACTGGCGCCAAGGATAAAGATCAGCAGCGCCACTACCAAAACGGCCGTTAACACCCACCTGGAGCGCCCCGATTTCTCCGGCTCCAACACCACCGTTTTACCGTGTGGCTGGCTGAGCAGCTCGTCCTCGCCGCCGGGCAGTAAAACCGTCGTGCGTGGCACATAACCGCCTGTGCCTTCTGCTGCCAGCGCCCTATCGATGGCGGTGATGAGTTCAGCGGCGGTTTGATAACGTTGGTCGGGGTCTTTTTCGAGACAGGTCGCCACTAACTTTTGGGTTTGTGGGGTCAGATCACGGCGGATGTGTCCCAACGGCACAGGCGCCTCGTAGACGTGTTTATGTAGGATGGCAATTGATTCGTCGGCTTCAAACGGCCGTATCCCCGCCAACAACTCGTACAATATCACACCCAGCGAATAGAGATCGGAACGGCCGTCTACCTTTACGCCGCGTATCTGTTCCGGCGACATGTAGTGGGGCGTGCCCATCAAACTGCCGGTTTGGGTTAGCTTGTCACCACCTGTGATCGCCGCGATGCCTAAATCTACCAAGACCGGCGTGCCATCTGAGCGAATGAGCACATTGCTGGGTTTCAGGTCACGATGCACGATATTGGCGCGATGAGCCACATCCAGCGCGCCGGCCAATTGGCGGATGATCGCCAGGGATTGGGCTGCCGGAGCGACTTTGCCTTGATCTTTCCAACGCCGCAGCAAATCACGCAAAGAACCGCCATCGACATATTGCATGGCGAGATACGGTTGGCCGAAGGGTGTCAGCCCGGTGCTGTAGATTTGCACGATATTGGGATGGTCTAATTTGGCAACGGTCAGTGCCTCACGCTGGAATCGTTTGACGAATTGTTCGTCTTGTGCCAACATGTCCAACAAAATCTTCAGTGCCACCGGTCGGTGCAGGTCGATATCCTCCGCCTTGTATACATCGGCCATGCCACCGCGTGCAATATGGTCGGTAATTTTGTAATGATCAACTTGTAACCCTAACAATTTTTTGGTGTTCATCACGAGCCTTGTATTACTTCTTGCGACTAGAAATTACTTTTTAATGAATGGCTTCTCTAGCAGATTGTCGAAAAAGTAGCTGCAGCCGCAGTTTCTTGCTGCATTTCCCAGTGGCGAGGTAAGGATACCTCGGCTACAAAATGGGGTTCTTCGACAAGCTGCTAGCATAATAATGGAGTTGACGCATTTGGGCAACTTTTTACGGCCGTACCAATGCATAATAATCAATTGTACTGCCCGCTCTGTTCACAAATCGCAGCGTTAACTCCGATGCGGTCAACTCCACCAGTACCGCGCCGAAATCCCCATTATATTGTACTTCAGAGGCCGGGTGGGGTGTGTCATCAAAGTTGTAGATGCTGTGGCCGCCGAGGCCATTGACGATGTAGGGAATGCCATCAATGGTCAGGCGTTCATAGACATGCGCATGACCGGAAAACACGATATCAGCACCCCAGGCGGCAAATGGCCAATTCATCACGGGGACGATTTTATCGGCATTTGAAACAAAGGGTGGGGCATGAAAATAGACGATTTGCCAGACTTCGTCTGAGGCAGCCAGCTTTGCTTGCAGCCATTGTGCCTGGTGCGATGTTGCTGTGATGCCATCCGGCTCCTGCCAATCACTGTTAACCGCAAAGAAATGGGCATCGCCCCACACAAAATCGTAATAACGCTCGTTGCCCGGCAGGTCGAAAAAATCAAAATAGGGTTGGCCCAGATCGGTGTAAACATCGTGATTGCCCAAGGCGGGATAAAAACGGTTTTGTTCGATGAATGTGCCGTAATGCTGTGTGATGTTGTCGTGGATGGTGAAGGTGGAACCATCCGGGTAATTGTTGTCACCGACGGTGATGATCAAATCCGGCTGCCACCCGTGTACCAGCGCGGCTACGTCAAATGTGCCCTGGCCTGTCCAGCCATAATCGCCAATCACGGCAAAGGTCACACTTTTTTTCAAGGATGCTTGGGTTTGTGCTGTATCTGCTGGCGGCGTGGGGGTAGGTTGTGGGGGTGTGGGCAAAGTTGGGAGCGGGGTGGCAGCGGCCGTTACGGTGATTGTCAGGGTGATGGTCACAGACTCTGTTGTTAACGGGATGCTAACGGCCGTTGCTGTCTTCGTCGCGGCCAATGTGGGTGTTGCTAGATAGGTTGGCGGGGGTGGCAAGGGGGTAATGGTCGTGGTGGTTGGTGGCGCAGCGACAAGTGGAGTCGAAGTCTGCTGCCGGTTCATCAATACCGCCGCCGCGATCAACACAACCAAAAAGATCAGCCCCAACCCCGCAACAAGTCCGTTTTTCATCTACTTATTTTTCCTTGATAAGATTTTCACACGGATACGGACAAACACTGATGTTTATGTTTTGACTGCTGTGGCCTGGATGTAAACTTTGTTGCGACCAAAATTGATAATCCAGCCAACCTTCAATCCCAGCTCAGCCAAAAATGTACGCATCGTCAAAAAATCGTGCGCAGTAGTACCATCTATCAACGCACGTACATGTAGCAGAAAACGATTTTCAACCAACATAAAGGGTGTTGCTTGTGTACCTAATTTTTCACCCTCATAGGTGGCAGGTACGTGAATATCGTAACCACATGAAATTCCATGATGCGTCAACTCGACCGCAATTAGCTTGCGATATAGCGACTCATGATATCCCAAACCATATTGCCGTGCTATGCGCTTGATATGTGTTAAAACTTGACGCAGGATCACTTTATCTTCCTCATTGACATAGGGCATCATTCGCTCAAACTTTTCCTCAAAATCAATGGGACTTTCCTCAAATATCATGCGACGAATGCCAACTTTTGAATGTGCAAAATTGATTAACGCCCCCAATTCAAAGCCGTAGAACTTGAGATAGCGCAATATTTGAGCCAAGGAAATGTACGCTTTTTATACTCAAGCAGCACCTTCAATTCTAAAATGATCTTGTCCCACACAATAATGTCCGGTTCAAAAACATGAATTTCTACGCTGCGATGGAATAATGCGCGACGTGGCTTGGATTGAGTTGGAATCTCAGCTTTTGTCAATGCTTTGACAAGCGCCCGATGATAAATCTCCTCAGATCGCCCGGCGCCTAATGTATTCCGGACCTGAAAGATCAAGCCGATTACCTGCTTCATCTCTTGTTCAAATAACCAATCTTCCTTCACCGTAGCAATATAATCAATCATCTGTGTTCGCCCGTATTAGTGTGCTACCAAATATTGACAGGTTTGCATTACTGCCTTGTTGTGATCTCTCATTGACATTCATAATAATCTTCTCTCTTCTTGAAGCTGGGACACCAGGTTGATAAATCCCGTGTATATGCCTGGTTGTTCGATCTTTGCACACGGCTTAACTCCGCAGCAGCGGCCGTTTCTGAAGCAAAACCTGTGATGACGGCGCGAAATTGATCCTTGCGGTCAAAATAAGCTACAGCATAACCTTGTTCTTCAAACTGTGCCGCATGACCTTTTGCCCCGCTTAAGGATTCATATGCGCCAACGACGATGATACCTTTGCCAAACGGGAAATCATTAACCGTTTGAATGCCTGGCGTTTCGGTAACGGTGGGTTGTGGTGTTTTGCTGGGCGGCGCTGTATTGGTCGGCTGCGGGGTTGACGTGGATGTTGTTGGTATGATCGTGACAGTAGGTGTTGATTGCAAAGGCGTTGCTGTGGCCGGCTGAGGTGTTGGGGTATTGTTGGCAGTAACGGCCGCTGCTTCTGCGGTTTCTGTGATGGTGATGGCCGTGATCACTGTTTCCGTTGGGGAAGAGGTGGCCGGTTGTCGAAAAAAGGCCAGCCAGGATAAAAACAGAATCACAAGCAATAGCACGGGGATGATACCCCACAAAAAACGTGTGGGTGAGGCCCTTTTTGCCGCTCCGGTTGGTGGTGGCACTGGTGGCGTGAAGATGAGTTGTTCGGTGGTGGCATAGGCGGGCATGTCGACGATGGTCGGGGATGCACTGGTGTAGCCTTCGGTTTGCAGGGCGGTGTCCAGGGCGGAAATGAGCGCAGCGGCGGTCTGGTAGCGTGCATTCGGGTCCTTTTGTAGACAGACATTGACCACCCGGTAGGTGGTTGCTGCCAGGCCCGGGCGGCGTTTTTCTAACGGCACCGGTTGTTCATACAGTTGGTGGTGGACGATGGCCAGCGGCGAATCGGCTACAAATGGGGGACGGCCGTAGAGCAGTTCGTAAAGGATGATGCCCA
>JAGRDI010000057.1 GCA_020432765.1 Anaerolineales bacterium
TGCTCACGATCAGGATTCCTTGTCTGGAAAGTAAACCCAGCGGCGCGATGAGGTAAACAGGGCAATGATGACAACCAGCACGATAACAAAAAAGAACCAAGCTAAGCCAGATGCATAACCTAAATCCCATTCATTAAACATTACGTGTGTTATGTATTGATCAAAGGGTGCGCCTCCCCCACTAAATGTATTGCCGCGATCAAGCAAAATAACACCGCCAAACACTGCGATCAGGTTAATGATTAATGTGAAGAAGATAGCGGGTGTGATAATGGGTAATGTGATACGGAAGAAACGTACCAAGGGGCCAGCGCCATCAACTCTGGCCGCCTCTTGAATTTCTGGGGAGATGCTTTGCATGGCGGCTAACATGATGAGCATCCCTGGGCCGATAGCCCACAATGAATTGATGCCATAGAGAAAAGCCACGGCCGCATCCGAGTAGACATCATTAAAACCATCTAATCCCAGAACAGGTAAAATAAAACGATTGAGCCAGCCTGTCGCCGGGTCCATGAATCCAAACCACATAAACGCTATGGCCACGCCCGGAATGATGCTGGGTAGAAAAAACAGCGTGCGTGCGGTGGTTTTAGCCTTCAGGCGTGGATTGCTGAGTAAGGCGGCTAAAAAAATTGAAGCCGCAAGCTGCAAAGGAATCGTTCGGATGGCGCTGCTTAAGGTGAAAGCAATCAGATAGCCAATGGCCTCGTCGTGTAATAAACGGCCGTAATTGGCGAGACCAATGAAACTCGTTTCTGCTGGCTTGAGCATGTGGAAATCAGTAAATGACAAAGCGAGAGAAGCGAGGATGGGCAGTAATTTGAATAAGACAAACCCAATTAGCCAGGGGGAAATGAGCAGCAGGCCAGTTGTTTTGTCGTAACGCAGGCGATAACGAGATTGACGTTTTTTAGTAATTTTCACCTATCTCGTCTCCTTTTTAGAAGTCCAGCAAACTTTTTTTGTTGGTTACTTGTGCCCGTGTCTCACTTTGGCGCACTCAGTGCAGGCTCTGACTGTGCTGCTCAGCGGACTTAACGAATCTCTCCTATGAAAATAATTCGTTTAATCCTAACCCGGATAAACCAGAAAAGATTCTGACAAGAATAGCACGAATATAATCATTGGACACTGGCGTTTTCTGTTTTACCAGAGGAGACTTGTCAAGTTTCTACCACGAGTGGAATGTGAGCAAATTGATTATAAAACCTGACAAGTCTAGAATTTGCCAGACTCCAGTAATTAGTGTAATTCGTGTCGGAAAATTCTTGTACACCGTGCAAGCATGTCCTGAGCACGGCCGAAGGGAATCTCACTGATAAGGTACTGAAATCCGTTATTATTGCTCGCAATGTTAGCTGCGAGATGTCCAATTGATTTTCAAGCGCTGCTATCTTCCGCTAATGCGTTTTCTAACTTTGCGTGTACGTCAGGTTCAAGTGTTGTCTCAATAATCTTGGCTTTAGCGCCTTTAAACGCTTCGATAACAGTACCGGTTTGATGGGATGAGCCAGATAAAAACAACGCAGTATGCCCGGCTTCCAAATCATTAGAAACCGATTCAATTGTGCCCTTATCAATACCCAAATCCATCCGTTTACCGATCATACGACCAACAATGGCACCGCCAGCCAGGCCCAGCACCGGACCACCGAGCATCCATCCAATCAAAACACCCAGGACGGCTCCTTTGGTGGTGCCGCTGCGTTTTTCGTGGTGTATTTTTTCATCAATTTTGTATTTGCCATCATCACCTTTGGTGACAAAGACAGCATCATCTAAATGCAGAATATTTTTCTTGGCTAACTCTTTTAACGTTGCATACAAATGTTCAGCATCTGTGGCATCCTCAAATGTGAGCACAATCAGCCGATTGGGCAGTTCGCCTTCAATACGACCACCTACATTAGATCCGCCCGATCCTCTAACTGCTTGATTACCTATTTCACTGGGCATAATTATTTCTCCTTTTTGGAAATTATTTTACATGATTTATTGTTTTTTATATGGTGGCATATAGATTATTATGCCTTGTTTGACAGGACATACAGCGAAATGGATTGTCCTGGTAATTTTAGTTCGTCAACAGCGACTTTACCTAGATTTTCGGCTTTGTGGGTGGCATCAAAACGGTGCAATACGGCCGTTTTCTCCCCCACATAATGATCAATCCTCAAAGGTACAGTTACATCCGCATCGCCACGATTGACAACCATCAACGTTACTGTGCCATCCTCATGTTGTGCCGCGAAAATAGACACCTCCTCCACGCCAGAATCGGCGTATAGTTTTTCATTACCAAACTGTTGATAGAGTTGGTATACATAATAAGTTGGGCTGGGTTCGTTGTTGCCAAGCAACGTCGTGCCGTCGTTGTGAGCTAAGGTGAAAAAACCTACCATTTCAACATCTTGATTAATGATACGTCCTAATGAATCAGCCCACCAGATGGCATTGTAAAAAGAATCCGGAGTGCCTTCGCCGCCGACTGCATGTGACCAGTTTGTGTTTACTTCCATGACACTTAGCGGGATATCGCGGCCGGTTTCTTCAAGCACCAACTCACGCAAATAGGGCAGTGTCGCATCCCATTCAGGGCTGGTAGCGCGTACTTCATCAATCGTCGGCGTGCCGCCAAAGGGGTAACGATGGAAAGAGACATTATCAACCAGATCCCCATTGGCACGTAAAAATTCACGCATCCAATCGCGACCAGCGTCATCTTTTGGATTTTGGCTTTCAACGGCCGTATATTGACTCAAATCAGGACCAACTAACAAAATATCTGGGTCATAAGCTAACATCGCTTCAGCAAATTCACGCCAGCGTTTGTTATAAAATTCCGTATCCCATTGTTCATAATTTAATTTGCGTGCGAAAAGGTTTGGCTCATTGCCAATACTCCAATATTTGACAGGCAGCCCTTTGTCTTTAAACATTTGCATCAGTTCTACTGCTTGTTCAGGTGTACCTTCGCGCAAATTTGTGCTGACCACAAGTTCGGCGTCATCGAGCATATCGACAAAAAGCTTGAGCATATCGACTTGATTGGGACGCACAAAATCATCATCGCCCCAATTACCACCTGGAAAACGCAGTAAGGTAATGCCAGATTGTTGCAAATCTTCAAGTGAACTAGCTGGCACACCTGACCAGGGGCCATAATTTGCGCCATAGACCGATGGGCTGATAACGCCACGGGTAACGGCCGTATCCACAACTAGCTCGCCAGATGGTGCTGTGCGCGGTGTGGCTGTTGCTGCTATGGTTGCTGTTGGAATAGGTGTATAGTTTACTTCTGCAACCGGCTCTTCACCACAACCAACAAGAGTAACGAGGAATATCAAAAACCAAAACCAGAACTTAGTTTGCCTTATGATATCCCACTCGCTAAACAAATTTTTCATAATTGATAATTTCATTTAATTACTGGACACTGGCGTTTTTATTTTACCAGAGGAGACATGTCAGGTTTTATGATCAATTTGTTCACACTTCACTCGTGTTAGAAACCTGACATGTTTAGAATTCGCCGGACTCCAGTTAATTAGTCTGGGCAACAATATCAGAGATCGCTCTGAGCAGCGAAAGATCATCCAGTGCATCATGTTCAAGTGTCCAAAACATAATGCCACCGGCGTTGTCTATGGCCAAATGTGTTTTTTCTTGAATTGTGGGGATGCCATTGTAAATTTCGGCCGTTCCGTTCCAATCAATTGTGTCTGTATTAGCCGCTTCTGGGACACTTTCAACAATTTTTCGGTAAGGCACTTCATTTGGCCGTGAATAAAAGGGTAGGCCCATTACCAGTTTTTCTGGTGGAACGCCGCGGTCTTGCCAATAGGCTAGACCAGCGTTAAACTGCTGCATGGTACCATGCTCGGCGCCGTCATAGGTCATGACATTGATTGTGTCGTAAATTGGAAATGCCTCGGATAATATGCCGTCAGCGTTTGCGCCGTAGCTAACAACGGCCGTTGTTAGCAATTTATCGGGGAAAGCAGCACGCAGTTCTTGGCTAAGCAATAAAAAGTTTTGGGCTGATTCGCCGGGTAATGGATATTCCCAATCCATATCCACACCGTCCAACTCGTATTCAGCAACAAACGCCTGCAAATTTTTGATAAACGCAGCCCGTGAAACTGGATTTGCTGCCAGCATTTCAAACTCTTTTTCCCAACCCCAGCCGCCCACTGAAATGAGCACTTCAACATCGGCCGCGTGTGCGTCGGCGACAATTTTTTTCAGCTTCCAGCCGTTGGCAAACGGGGCAAACGTGCCGTCTGGGTTGGGAATTAGAAAGGCGTAATTGATGTGGGTTAGGCGATCATAAAGAATGGTCTCGGGGACGATGCCGCTGGTTACATAAGCGAGGACTCGAAATGGGGCAGGAGTTGGTCGGGACATGGGTGTTTCTGTGGGTTGGGAAACGGCCGTTACTACCACCCCTTCTCCATCAGACCACAAAGTCGTCTCCGATGATGGTGCTTCCTGGCATGCACCCAATACGAGACAGGAAGCTGTCATCAAAAGGAGAAGCATAAAAAACTTAAAGAACTTATTTATCCACACCAGTAATTACAATACCGCGCACAAACACACGTTGGGCTAGGATAAACAGAATCAGCGGTGCAATCAAAGCCATCATCGCGCCAGCCTGAATCAATTGTGGTCTTTGGCCATAAATTCCATTAAAGGTTGACAGTGCCACCGAAATGGGCCATTTGTCGCGACTAGTAGAGAGATAAATTAGTGGGCCGAAATAATCATTCCAGGCATAGACAATGTGGAACACAACGATAGCTAATAAGACTGGATAAGATTGTGGTATAAGAACAGACCAGAAGATCCGAAAACGACCTGCGCCATCAATCATGGCGGCCTCATCCATCGCACGCGGAATTGTCATGAAATATTGACGCAGTAAAAATGTATCAAACGCATTCGCAAAAAACGTAGGCACAATCAACGGCAGCCACGTACCTACCCACCCAATTCTTTGGAAGAATGCATACGTCGGAATCACAGTTACAAACGCAGGTAAAAAGATCGTAGCAATCAAGACAACAAACAAAAAGTCGCGGCCTGGGAAATCAAAGCGTGAAAAACCATACGCCACCAAAGTACAAGAAAATAAAACACCGATCGTGCTCACAATCGCATAAAAAGTGGTGTTCCACAACAGCTGCGGGAAATCAATCAAATTCCACGCTTCTATATAATTACTCCAGGTGGGTGCAAACTGCCACGGCCGTTCCAATGCCCGCCAGGAAACTGCACATAAAAATTCACCACGATCCGGATCGTTTGGATCCGCAAATGTACTCTCTTGCCGCCCCTTCTTAATGAGTAATAAAGAGCCATTGGAGTTATCATTTTCGCTGCCTTCGCAGGTATTCATCGGCACAGTGTAGGCTTCCATTTCCTCGCCATTATATTCATAGGCAGCCGCTCTTGCTGGCCAAACGGGCGCTCCCAACACAGCAATTTGTTCTTGGGTTTTTAAGGATGTAAATACCATAAAAGCAAATGGTGAAAGAAATAACAGCAACACTATTAAGGTTGAGCCTGTTACGAGGAATGTTTTGACTGTGAATCGAGTTTTCATAATGAAGGTCCTCCTTAATTGCTGTCTCCGGCATAATAAACCCAATATTTAGACGTGCCAAATAAGATGACCGTTACAACCAGAATCATGACAAACAAGAGCCATGCCATTGCGGCACCATAGGACATGTTCTGGAAAGTAAAGAATGTTTTATACAAATAAAGATTATAAAACATCGTTGCACCACCCGGTCGTCCCGTGCCGTTATTGACAACCAACGGCACCAAAAAATATTGGAAAAGACCTACCATACCTAAAACGAGATTATAAAAAACAACAGGCGAGATCATCGGGAAAGTTACATTCCAAAATGTTTGCCAGCCATTGGCACCATCCACAACAGACGCATCATACAACGCAGTTGGCACGCCTTGTAAGCCGGCAATAAAGATCAGCATGGCGTTACCAATGCCCCAAATGCCCATTAAGACATAAGTAGGATAGACCCATAAGATGTCATTAGCCCAATTGGGAGTCATTTCTCTAGGCATTCCCAGATAAACCAAGGCTCGATTAATCCAGCCAGACTCTGGATTGAGCATACCACCCCAAAGGAAAATCGCTGCTACAAAGGGAATGATATAAGGCATATAAAACGCAGAGCGGAAAAAGTTGGACCCTCTCAAATTGGGGCTGTTCATAAGCACAGCGATAAATAATGGTAATAAGATTCCGATTGGCAAAGCGAATAAACCAAATTTGATGGTGATCCATATAGAACCAGATGTACCACTGCCACCACCTGTCCAAATTTGTGGATCGTTGAATAATTGGATGTAATTCTTTAACCCTACAAATTCAGGACTGGCAAAAATCCCATCGGTAATGTTGATGCTAGTGAAACTAAAATACAAACTGGCAATAATTGGCAAGAGTGTAAAGATAACGAATCCTATCAACCATGGCGAGATATACAGAAGGCCATCACGCATTTCGCGCTTTTTTATGGAGGACATCTCCCGATATGTTTTGGGAGATGGGATGCTAAAACCTCGATTCAGTTCTTCAAACATGATCGTTCTTCTCCTCGAGAAAACGGGCGAAACAGGATATTATCCCATCCCGCCCGTCTTCAATCACTCAGCAAACCTAATTCTTATTTGTTGTAGATTACTGTGAGATCTTCCTGCAATTTAGCGAACTCAGCATCAAAATCAACATCTTCTGTATTCGCCAACAAGTCTTTAAAGGCATCAAAGCGTGCAAATGCTTCTATCCAGTTAGGCTGATATTGTTCTGCGCTTGGAATATCGGGGTAGGCTAACCCTTGCACAAATACATCCCAGCTTTCAGGAGTTACAAATGGGTAATCAGCTGATTTAACTTCAAAGAAAGCATCCGTTTTTTCTGCGATAGCAGGCATGGCACCATAGATGGGCAACAAGGTGTCGCCACCGGTGGTAATCAGATAGCTCAAGACATCAAATGCTTCTTCTGGATGGGCTGTACCCGACCAGATGCGGAATGTATCAGCATCAATACGACCTTGCACATTACCATCGGCCAACATGGGTTGAACACCCATTTGGAATTCTACACCAGCGTCACGCAGTTCTGCCAAGCAGCAGGTGTACCAGGTTTGCGTCAAGCCCATAGCAGCTTTACCAGAATTGAAGGGGTTTCCATTACCGAACTCAGGAGCACCAGCAAGTGGACCTGTGGCGATGTATGGCTGTTCGCCCCACATACCATCATGATACCATTGGAAGGTTTCTTTCCAGCTATCAGGAATTGTTGATACGTAGGAACCTTCTTCGCCATCATAGATCTTGGTGGCGCCGCCACCGAAAGTACCAATGGACATAGCAGCTTGCCACTGCGGCTCATAACCAACCTGGACGATTTGGGTGCGATCAAAACCTTCTTCGGTAGCATTTACGCCATTGATATCAACAGTAAGACGTTTAGCAACTTCGGTTATAGTGTCCCAGTTCCAGTCGACCATTTCGCCGTCTAGTTCATATTGTTCGTCATAATTCTGGGGCGGATAAGCTAAACCAGCTTCGTCAAACATTTCGGGAATAAAGTACATGGCACCAGGGAAAACAGCGAAGGGCAAACCAACTTGACCTTCTTCTGTTTGGTAGAACTTAATTAACTCTGGGTCGAAAATGGAGGTGTCAAAACCAGATGATTCGATCAGGGGTCCAATGTCTAGCCATTGACCAACATAAGCATTGGAACCACCCCAGCCCACTGGACCGATGATGTCGGGACCACTGCCGGAGGCAATTTGTGTAGAGAGGGTGTCTTTGGCTGCATCAAATGGCACTACTTCCAATACGAGTTCGACTGCATCTTGCGAAGCATTGTAATCAGCCACAACTTGTTCCTGGATTGCGACCTGTTCTGGGTCTGTACCGGTACCAAGGCCAACGAACCACCGAATTTGGACTTTGTCGCCCATAGCTTCTTCAGCGGGTGCTTCTTCTGCCGGTGCTTCGGCTTCTTCAGCGGGTGCTTCTTCTGCCGGTGCTTCAGCTTCTTCAGCGGGTGCTTCTTCTGTTGGTGCAGCTTCTTCAGCGGGTGCTTCAGCTGCAGTTTCTTCTTGTGCCGGTTCCGCGGCTGGTTCTGAACCACCGCAAGCTGCTAATACCAAGCTGGCAGTTAGCAAAAGTATAAATACAACAAAAATTGACTTACGCATTTTCTTCTATCTCCTAAATTTGGATTAAAAATTAAAACAATTTGTTTAAAGCTAAGGTAAAACGTTTACTTTTTTGTAGAAACCACCTCCTTGATTTTGCGAATTATTTTCGTGAATAGAGCAGCCACAAGATTGTCGCAGAACGATTTCGGTGGCATGCAATGTAACAGGCACTGGATTGCGCCCGTTCAATAAACAAAGTAACTGCTTGGCGGCGGAACGGCCGACTTCTTCCGTTGGGGCCATTACGGTTGTTAAAGGTGGCGTGAGGAATGGGGCGATTTGTGTGTCATCAAACCCAACAACACTCACTTCTTCTGGAATCTGCACATTCTTTTCTTTGAGTGCGTCATAAATTCCTATGGCAGCATCATCGTCCCCACAAAAAACAGCATCAAATTCAGGGTGGGTCGGGTTTTCTAAAAAGGCTTTCATTGCATTGTAGGCAATATCGCGATCAAAAGAGCCCCGTATGGTTAAGTTTTCATCAAAAGCGATGTCATGATCTGCTAGCGCATCTTTAAAACCGACTTCGCGCCAGTAAGAATCTTCTTGTTGTTCGGAGCCACGTACTAAGAGGATTTGGGTGCGATTATGCACTTCAATCAAATGGTTGATGAGTTTGCGGGTTGCTGATTTATTCTCGATGGTAACGGTTGGAATATTCAGGTCAGATGTTGAGGTTTTATGGATCAAAACCATTGGCAGTTGACGATCATATAGTTGCGCAATTTGTTCATCGGTGAGACTGTCGGCAAAAATCAGCAGGCCATCAGTGTTATGACTGCCTAATGAAAATTGATTTCTTTGATTCTGATTTGTGTCGCCGATTGCTACCAACAAATTAAAATTATGTTTACTAACTTCTTGTTCGATGCCGGCCAATAATGCAGCGAAAAAGTTGTTTTGCATATTCGGTACGAGTAAACCAATTGTATTGTTTTTACTTGTAGCCAGTTGTCGCGCTGTAGCTTGAGGGACGTAATCTAAACGATCCATCACTTTTTGAATACGCTCTGAGAGGGATGGAGATACATAAGCATTTTGGTTCAAATAGCGACTAACTGTGGCTACTGAAACATCTGCTTCACGTGCAATGTCTCGAATGGTGATGTTCGCGGTTCGTTTTGTCATGTTATCATGTAACGTTCATGTAACCGGTTACGTAATCGGTTACATTCTTACACAATGTTAACAGATTGTCAACAAATTGGTTGAAGAAAATCAAAATCGGTGCCATCGACCATTTTTATTGTTGGTTTGTTCACACTCTACTCGTGGTAGAAACCTGTATGTCTAGAATTCGCCAGACTCCAGTCAAGAAGTTAGCGTAAACGAAAAGACACCGAGGCGTGGTGGCAAAGTGGGAGCGGTGCAATCATTGAGGTTTCCTGGTTGAATTAAGTAGAAATGGTTTTGGTCAGGATCACTGCTGGCTTGTGGATCCGGATCAATCCAGGGGGTACTGTTTATGGTAGTGTAGGGAGTTTGCGGGCTGAAGTAGGGATCGTTGGTGGCACGGTAGATTTCGTATTGGGTTTGGTCGAGGATATCTGGCCAGTAGAGTTCAACTGCATTGCCGGTCAAACTTATCGTGACGCGGTCGAAGGGGTCGGCGAGATGTTGGAAGGAGTCGAATACGGCCGTATGTCCTGGATTATTGCCTGCATTGCCGCCAAATAGACCAACGGCCGTTACCGCCAAAATATGTTCAAATCCAGGCTGCTCCTGCCAACTTTCCCCGTCATATGAATACGCCTGAATCCATTGATCGCCTTGCCGTGCCACACGCAAATACAAAGAGCTTGTCGGCATGGCTATGATTTGATCATGAACGGCCGTTGGTATGCCATTTACAAATTTGGCCGCAAACAAATGCAAATCAAAGCCATCATGATACACATCAAAACGCATAAAATTATCTGCATCGGCTGCGACGATAAGACCTTGAAGTTGGTAACGTTGGTCGATGGCCGAATCGATTTTGGTTTCAAGTACAAAATCAGTATCCAGGGCGGGCTGCATGATGCGTGGTGCTAGATTGCCATTATCCCAGACATCATGATTAACACCGGCAGGCACATTAATAGCAACTTGTTGACCATTAAAAGCGACATCCCCATCTCCCACAGGATTTATAAAAGTCCAGCGCTTGCCCAATTCGCAGCGCTCAAAGGTGTCGGATTCAGGTAGGTGTTGGTTGGGATCAGTGAATACGGCCGTTATCTCGGCATCCCCAAACAACTCAATGGAGATCGGGTTATTACTACCATTCAAATCACCACTCCAACTGGAGAAGATGTAATTGGGATTTGGAACGGCCGTTAATGTCACATTCTCACCAAACCGGTAAGAACCATCGGGGCTGGTCGGAGATTGCAAAATGGTTCCTGGCCCATTGGTCGTTACCGTCAAGGTTGGTGGCGGAACAGTCGCGTTTAGGTCGACAGAGACTGTTCCAAATTCCACATCAACGTGATGGGCTACCAGTAAGACTGACCCACTGATTGGTTCACCAGGAACACCTTCTGCCTCCAATGTCCAGTTGATAGGTTCAGTTTGGCTTGCTTGCCACGCTTTAAACTTGTAAAGTGCTGTTTGCCCAGGGCGTGACTCAACCTTCATTTTGAAGATATAAGGCGTGTTGAAAACGAGTTGTTGGTCGCCATTTTCGCCTAACCAAGTGCCGTTATAGCCCCACATTTGATACGCAGAGGTGGGGGGATTTGTGTTTTTCCAGCGGAACCAGCCCAATACACCTAACCGCTCCCAGCCGGTGCGCGGCAGTCCGCCGACATCATAATGCCCGTACCAGCGGGTCAGAATGCCGATGCCGGGCCCGTTACTAGCGCCTAGATAGCCACCCGGGTCGATACCATAAACGGTCAATGGCACGCTGATTTCATAATCGGCCCAGGTCATATCACCAATTGCCAACAGACGGTCATAATCGAAGGTCAACGGCCGTACCGTGCCCGCATTGGTATCGACTTGCCACTGGCCGTCAACCACTTGTATATGGTCTTGGATATTGCTGGAGGTTGTCCAATCGATTACATTTGTTGTTGGCCAGCCGCCGATATGAGGTTGGTAGATGATATCGACGGCTTTGTGGGTTGTGGCTGATGCATTGGTAGAAGCGTCTGTAGCGCTGACGATGAGGGTGTTGCTGCCAAGCAGTAGTTTCGTATAGTCAAGTTCGATATTGAAATCACCAGTTTCTGCCAAGCGAAAGCCATCTGGCCCTGCGGTTATAGGCTGAAACGGGCTGCCATTAATTGAGTAACTCAAGTTGCTGATTGGCAGAGGGCTGCTGACTGTACCCAGAATATTGACCCATTTTTGTGGATCGCCTAACTGACCGAAGTATTGTGTGTCGCCATACCAAATGTTAATAGTGGGACCGGAGACCCCTGCATCATTTAGACGTGGATTTAAGCTATCATCTGCCGGCACAATCGGATTTTGGGTAATCGTGCCATTTCGCAGTGGTGGTTTTTCTGTTGACTGTTTAGGAGGTTTGGGGATGGGGACGGCCGTTGCCGGGCCAAGCACACCATTGTTTGCCTCGGTCTGAAGCGTCACTTCAGCTTGAGCCGTTGTGACCAAAAGTAGGAGCCCGAGGAATATGAGCGCAAAAATAACTATCAACCACAAAGTGTATTTTTTCATTGTGCATGAATATACTGCAAATCTTATAGATTTTCACGGATTAAAACTCCTTAATCTCTGTGAAACGCCATCTCTCCTCCGTGAGCATCCATGTAATCATAAAACTCGTGGCAAAAATAATAACAAGTTGGACATTGGCGTTTTTTATTTTACCAGAAGAGTCTTGTCAGAGTTTATGATCAATTTGCTCACATGCCACGCGTGGTAGAAACCTGACAAGTCTAGAATTCGCCAGACTCCAGTAACAAGGTAAAATTCGCCCCCATGATTCGCGCCCGGCACCTGCTTAAATCATCTGTCATCGTGATCCTTTTTTTTGGATTAGGGAAGCTCACTGGGCTTGTGCGTACACGTCTGGTCAGCACGACCTTCGGTGCTGGCGCGGCTTTTGATGCGTTTACGGCCGCTAACCAACTGCCAGAAGTTTTTGTGACTGTGATAGCAGGAGGTTCGATGGCGGCTGCGTTCATCCCGGTTTATTCTGCTTATCTAACAAATGAATCGCAGCAAAAAAGTGCCCGATTGGCCAATACTATTCTCACATTGGTCATTCTTGTTTTGGGCACAATCTCTTTGCTGGGTGCAATCTTTGCTCCCTGGTTGACACGGGTCGTGCTGGTGCCTGATTTCCCGCCTGAAACACAACAATTAACTGCCCAAATCATGCGTATCATTCTGATCCAGACGACGTTGTTTGGAATCAGTGGGGTTTTGAGCAGCATTTTGAATGCGCACCAACATTTTGCTTTGCCGGCATTGGCTCCGGTTGCCCTGGACATCGGTTATATCTTTGGCGTACTATTTTTAGTGCCGACAATGGGGATTATGGGGCTGGCTTGGGGCACTGTAATTGGGGGGGTGTTACATATCGCGATACAGCTTCCCGCACTGCGGCGTTTTAAATATCGTTATCGACCTGTTTTGGCTATCCATATGCGCGGCGTGGCCGAGATTTTGCGCTTAATGGGACCGCGCATCGTAACGTTGGGAACCATCCAGATTGCAGATTTGTTTATCATTCGGCTGGCTTCTGGGTTAGCTGTGGGCAGTACATCCGGCTATTTTTATGCATATGGCTTAATGCAACTGCCAGAAACTTTATTTGGCACGGCCGTTGCGCTAGTTGTTTTCCCCACCTTAGCCGAGTTGTATAACGCGGGTGACATCGCTGGTTTGAAAAAGATGGCTGTCAGTACCTTGCGTATCATCTGGTTCCTTACCATTCCGGCTGCAGCAGGTCTGGTCTTGTTGGGGCGCCCGTTAATTAAGTTGTTGTTAGGTGGGGGGGCGTTTGATGAAACGGCCGTTACCTTAGTCTACACTGTTTTAATTGTGTTCAGTGTGCGTGTGGTCAGTGAAGCCACTTTAGAACTGGTTGCGCGTTTGTTTTATGCCCAGCACAATACCAAAACACCGATGTTTGCTTATATCGGTTGGCTGCTTGTGAATGTGTTTTTAGCCTATTTATGGATTGATGAATTGGGTATTGTTGCATTGGCTTTGGCGAGTACAATCTCATTCACTCTTTTGGCGGCAGCCTTATTCCTCTTAAATCAACGCGCCTTGGGCAGCTTAGATGAACGATCCTTAGCGATAACGGCAGGCCGTTCGATAGCAGCTACTTTAGGCATGTCGGTTGTGATTTTGGGAATCGGCCGTTTCGTGGCCAATCCTTTAATTTTGCTGGCTGTGGGTGGTTTTGCTGGCGTTATCACTTACCTGGTATTGGATTTTATTTTTGGTGGTCGCGAAATTCCAGCTCTCTTGCGGCTTATTAAGCCAGACCAGGAAGTGTAAAAGGATGAGGTGCGAAGAAGTCGCTGTTAAATAATTGAACAATAGTTCAAGAATATGAAATTGACCTTGACATGGGCGAACGTTTGTGCTAAACTTCCTTTGTGTTTGAGAGGGTATGTTGTTGATTAAAGCATTCCACTTTGACACAAATTCTCAAATCCCAAATTGATTTTTAACTGCGCAGCAAGTTGGTAAACGGCCGTTTCGGCCACCGTTCTATCCTGCCGCGTTAACACAACAAGGAGTACGAAAATGGCATCCAATGGCAACGGCCGTGACGTTCAATTAGAAAAAACAATTAACAGTATTACCAAAAAATATGGCGAAGGTACGATCATGCGTTTAGGTGAAGCTCATCACATGGAGGTTGAAACCATTCCCAC
>JAGRDI010000058.1:0-5605 GCA_020432765.1 Anaerolineales bacterium
CGGGGAAATTCATCATCTCACCCAGACCGATTATGCCTGGCCAGGTCATTGCCTCGGCCACATCTGTTGGACTGATTGAAGCGCCGGGTGTTTCCAATCCAGGCGCGCTGGGCACGCAGCTTGGCATTTGTACATATACATTAATTGGTAATGTTTGGGCTTCATCGTGCATCAAGCGTACGCCCGGCAAACCAAGTACATTGGCGATTTCATGCGGATCGATGAACATGCTCGTTGTGCCGTGTGGAATGACAGCGCGTGCAAATTCGGTGACGGTAACCATGCCGCTTTCTACATGCATGTGAGCGTCACAAAGGCCGGGAATCAGATAACGGCCGTTTGCCTCAATTACCCGTGTGTTTTCCCCAATTGTATGGCTGGCATCTTCGCCAACATACGCGATGCGGCTGCCACAAATGGCAACATCACTATGTGGTATGATTTCGCCGCTGTGAACATTGACCCAACGCCCGTTGCAAATCACCATGTCGGCGGCGCTGCGTCCCATCGCCACATCAACCAGGTCTTTTGTGACTGTGTGCCAGGGTTTTCTCGCGCTCATGTTTTACTCCTGGTTGACGATGGCGACTGCTTCAATTTCTACACGTGCCCCCAATGGCAAGGCGGCGACCTCAACGGCCGATCTTGCGGGTGGATTCTCACTGAAGAAACGGCCGTAAACCGCGTTCATCGCGCCAAATTCGCCCATATCTTGCAAAAAAACGGTGGTTTTAATGACATCAGCAAGACTGCTGCCCGCAGCTTGTAAAACAGCTTGTAGATTTAACAAAGCACGTTCAGTTTGGGCAGAAATAGCGCCATCAATCATTTTGCCCGTTTGTGGGTCCAGCGGGATTTGGCCGGCAGTATAAACAAGGTTGCCGACGGCGACAGCTTGCGAATAAGGGCCAACTGCTGCGGGGGCATTTTTTGTATGGATTATTGTTTTGGACATGGTTGTCTCCTTGATAAGTTTAAGGCTAACAATTGAGTGACCCATTGCCTAGAATCACACATGTATGATACACTTTTGTCATGATAAATGCACAGGCGGCTGCCTTATTATGGGTGATTGAATTGGGTGATTTTACACTCAAGAGCGTGACGCCATTGGGTGAGGTTCTCTGGTTTATCATTGGTATATTGATTTTGGCCGGTTCGTCGGCAGCGATTTTATGGTGGAACCGCCGTTCACGCTCCGATCCTTTCGCTTAAATAATCAGTAAAGACATTTTAAAATATCATCCACAGATTAACACAGATTCCATAGATTAAGTAAACAGAAAATGCTTCACTTTTGATCTTTGTGTCTTTGTGCTTCCGTGGTGGAGGAACCCACAGCAAGGTTTTCAAAAACAAATTCAGAGAAAGGCTGTGGTTTCCTTAAGTAATTCACAAAAATTCCGTTGTTTTTGTGAATTGTATAACTCAAAAAATGGGAGAAGTTTAGTAATGATTGATGTGAATCAACTGCGTCGCGGTACAACTTTTTTGTACGACGGTAACCTTTTGAAGGTAACAGAATACAGCCACAGCAAGCCGGGGCGTGGCAAAGCAAATATCAAGGTGAGTGTGCGCAATATGCGCACAGGGTCTAATTCACAGGTGACGTTTACATCTGGTGATCGGGTAGAAGATGTGCGTCTGGATAAACGGCCGTTTCAATATATTTATGACGACGGCCGTTTCTATGTATTTATGGACAACGAAACCTTTGCACAAAAGCAGGTTGCCCACGCTGTTTTTTCCGACCATGCCGAGTATTTAGTAGACAATGTTGAAATTGAATTGCTGGCCTATGAAGGTGAAGTGATTGATTATGATTTGCCCAAATCGATGGAATTTGAAGTTGTTGAGGCTGAAAATGCCGTTGCAGGCGATACTGCCACAGGCGCGACCAAAGAGATTGTCACCGAAACTGGTTTGAAAGTCCGCACGCCTTTATTTATTAAAGTTGGTGACCGTATTAAAGTAAACACGGATTCTGGTACCTATATCACCCGCATGTAAATATAAACGCGCCAGTGTCCAGTATGGTATTGTGAGTTTGGCTTATTCGTATATATTGCCACCTTTTTCGGTTAGTACAAATGCAGCGAGGGATAATCAGCAGTTACATTTTAAACTGCCTGGATACAACACGCTTCCAGGCAGTTCGCAAATCAGACCACAATATTCACCAATTTGTCTGGCACTATCACTGTACGTTGAATGGGTTTGTCTTGGATATAATGTTGAATCTTCGGATTGGCAACGGCCGTTTCCAGCAACCATTCCTCATCACTTCCTGCTGCCACAACCAAACGATCCCGCAGTTTGCCATTGACTTGTAGAATAATCGTCACTTCTTCATCTGCTGCCAGTGCTTCGTCATAAGTGGGCCAGGATTGTTGGTGGACTGATGTTGTGTGCCCCAGTGTTGTTTGCCAGACTTCTTCGGTTAAGAAGGGCGCAAATGGGGACAACAGCAGTGTAAAGGTCTCGATTGCACGCCGCCATTGATGCGCAGCGACATTTTCTGTGGCCATTGATTCCAAATAACGCATATAACCCATCAGAGTGGCAACGGCCGTGTTAAAACGTAACTGCAGCATATCGGCCGTTACCTTTTTGATAACCTGATGCCGCTGACGCTCAAAACCCATATTTTCCGTGCCTTTATCCCTGCTGTGACCATCTCCAGCGACTCGCCAATAACGTTCCAAAAAACGTACAATCCCCTTGATGCCGTCTTCTTGCCATGTGACATCACCATCAAATGGGCCAATAAACAAGACAAACACACGCAGCGCATCGGTGCCATACCGGTGAATTACCTCATCGGGGGTAATCACATTGCCGCGTGATTTTGACATACGTGACCCATCGGCGGCGTGCAGTATGCCCTGGTTACGCAGCTGCGTGAACGGCTCTTTGAACGTAATCAGGCCAGCATCATACATTACCTTTGTCCAGAAACGCGCATACAGCAAATGCATAACGGCATGTTCTGCGCCACCGACATAAGTGTCAACTGGCAGCCAGCGCTGCACTGCTTCGGGGTCAAACGGGCCATTTTGATAAGTGGGATTAGCAAAGCGCAAAAAGTACCAGCTTGAACAGGCAAACCCATCCATCGTGTCGGTTTCACGCTCCGCTGCGCCTCCGCATTCGGGACAGGTTGTGTTGACCCACTCTGTGCAGCGTGCCAATGGTGAACGGCCGTCGTCTGCCGGCGCAAAATCAATTGTTTCTGGCAGTTTCACGGGCAAATCCTCTAGCGGGACAGGTACAGAACCACAAGCAGGGCAATGGATGATTGGAATCGGTGCACCCCAATAGCGCTGCCGCGAAATCAACCAATCGCGCATACGATAACTGACTTGTTGGCAGCCTTTGCCCAGGGTTTCCAAAGCGGTGGTAATTTGTACACTGCCCTTTTGAGATGGCACCCCGCTGTAAACGTCAGAATTGATCAATGTGCCGTGTCCTGTGTAACAGTCAGTCAGTTTGTCCGCATCTGATTGAATGACCGGCACAATAGGCAGTTTATGCTGTTGAGCAAAGGCAAAATCGCGTGTGTCGTGAGCGGGTACACCCATAATTGCGCCACTGCCATAACCCATCAGCACATAATCGGCGATCCAGATTGGAATGGGTTCAGCGTTCAGGGGGTGGCTGGCGTAACTGCCGCTGAAGACGCCTGTTTTTTCTTTGTCCGCAGCCATACGTGCTGTATCGGCTTGGTTTTGGGTTTGATGAATGTATGCTTGAACGGCCGTTGCCTGTTCGGGTATTGTCAATTTTGCAACCAATGGGTGTTCTGGCGCGACTGCGATATAACTTACTCCAAACAACGTGTCAGGGCGAGAAGTGAAAACGGGAATCTTAATCTCTTGCGAGACAGTGAAATTAATCTCGACCCCTTCGGAACGGCCGACCCAATTACGCTGCATCGTTTTGATTGGTTCAGGCCAATCAACTGTATCTAGATCCGCAATCAGGCGATCCGCATAGTCAGTGATTTTGAAAAACCATTGCTCCAACTCTTTTTTGGTCACTTCAGCTGCACAGCGCCAGCAGCGGCCGTTTTCAACCTGTTCATTTGCCAATACAGTATGACATTGCGGACACCACCACTGGCTGCCAAATGTACGATAAGCCAGACCGCGTTCATGCAGCAGCAGAAAGAAATATTGTGTCCAGCGGTAATAGTCGGGATCTGTCGAAGAAAATTCGCGGGACCAATCATATGAACATTCCACCAGCTGCATCTGGTGTTTATAGGTGGCACAAAATTGAGCGCTGCTTTCGTGCGGGTGGATGCCGTGGAAGATGGCATAATTCTCGGCAGGCAAGCCAAAGGCATCCCAGCCCATCGGATGCAGCACGTTGTAACCGTTCATGCGGTAAAAGCGACTGCTCACACAGGTAGGAATGTAATTGCGGCAGTGGCCGACTGATAGGCCATCGCCGGATGGATAAGGGAAGAAATCCAGAATGTAGATGTCGGGTTTGTCTGTGTCGTCCCCCGTCTTGTACAGGTCAATTTCCTGCCAATAAGGCCGCCATTTTTGTTCATTTGCCTTGAAATCATAGATTTGTTTGTGTTGCTTAATCATCTCAAAGTCCTTGTTTTAATTGTGTTTTTGCCACTGATTAGCACGGAGTTGTACGGATGGAAATTAAAAGCCGTGAATATCTGTGTGAATCTGTGGACTAAAGTTGTTGTCTGACATTTCCGTTGATTCCCGACACCGGACAGACGCCAGACAAGCGCCTTGGCCGTTTATGGCCCCGGTGCCGGGTTAGTTAAGACGAGACGATGGGATGGTGTGGTTATGATTATCATTGTTTTAGTCTAGTGCGATTAAAACCGCAGTACTATAAACACGAAGACTACATAGGCGGTCTGGTTGTTGATCGATGAAGGCCAACAAATAAAAAAGCCACAGGCTCGGAAGTGCCTGTGGCTTTATATGCTGATAAAACGAAAGTGATGCTAAATTAGCAACCAGGCAAACTCCAACAAAGACCATTTTGATGGCCAAGTAAGAGATTGTCTAATCGCGTGTTGATCATGGTACGTTGCATCAGTTCCTCAAATATTGCTCAACAGAGTAGCATAAGTTACCAAACAAATCAAGTATCAATTAGATAATCTCAACAGTTGACAAAACGGCCGTAGCCCTTTATAGTTTCCTTCAACAACTATATAGTGTGTCACTTTTATCCAGAGAGGTGGAGGGAACGGCCCTTTGAAACCTCGGCAACCCGGTGATCAATCGTTTAGATGAATCCCATGGTGCCAATTCCGGCAGAATGATTCTGGTAGATGAGAGAAGACAGCAGACCCTTCCCACTCATAGATGTGTTGTGTGCACCGACACAGAAAAACTCCAGATTTATTCTCCCCACCTCTGTTATAAACAGAGGTTTTTTGTTTTTTAATGCAGTTTATCATTTTAGGAGAATTTATCATCATGAGTAACAGTGAAACTAATCGTCAATTTGGATTTGCTACACGTCAATTACATGCAGGCCAACAACCTGATCCTACAACTGGCAGCCGTGCAGTGCCGATATACCAGACAACTAGCTACCAATTCAAAGATACTGAACATGC
>JAGRDI010000058.1:5709-12681 GCA_020432765.1 Anaerolineales bacterium
TGGAGGGGGGGGTAGCGGCCTTAGGCGCTAGCAGTGGCCATGGCGCACAAACGATGGCTATTTTGACTTTGTGTGCAGCAGGTGATCATATTGTCAGCAGTAGTCGTTTGTATGGCGGCACATATAACCAATTTAATTACACTTTCCCCCGCCTGGGAATTGAGGTCACTTTTGTTGATCCGCGTGACCCAGATGCGTTTGCCGCCGCGATACGGCCGAATACAAAAATCATCTATGGTGAAACCTTAGGCAACCCGGATATCACGGTCTTTCCCTTTGCAGAAGTGTCTGCGATTGCCCAGGCGCACGATATTCCACTGTTCATTGACAACACGTTTGCTACACCTTATTTGTGCCGTCCATTTGAATGGGGTGCTAATATTATCACACATTCCACTACCAAGTTCATTGGTGGGCATGGCACCACCATCGGTGGTGTGATTGTGGATGGCGGCAACTTTGATTGGACAAGCGGCCGTTTCGATAATTTCACAACGCCAGACCCATCTTATCACGGCTTAGTTTACGCTGATTTGGGACCGCCTGCCTTTATTCTCAAGGCACGTGTGCAAACTTTACGCGATATTGGGGCGTGCCAAGCACCGTTTAATAGCTGGGCGACATTGCAAGGGCTTGAAACCTTGAGCTTACGTATTGAGCGTCATGTCAGCAATGCGCAAGCAGTGGCTGAATTCTTGGAAGCGCGTCCAGAGGTGGCCTGGGTCGCTTATCCTGGATTGGCGAGCCATCCGGATCATGAAAATGCCAAGAAATATTTGCCACGTGGTGCAGGTGCTATTTTGGGATTTGGTATTCAAGGCGGACGTGCTGTTGGTGAGAAGTTCATCAATCATTTACAGCTTTTCAGTCATTTGGCTAATGTGGGTGACGCCAAGAGTCTGGCGATTCATCCGGCTTCCACAACCCACAGCCAACTCAGCGACTCAGATTTGCAAACGGCTGGTGTCACGGCCGATTTTGTGCGTTTGAGTGTGGGAATTGAAGATATTGATGATATTTTGTGGGATTTAGACCAAGCTTTAGCACAAGCGGTGTAAAGTCAAAACTTTCCGACTGGCAGCCGCGTTTTCCAATCGCGCACTCGATGACGCGATTTGGAAATCGCGGCGGCTTTTTGAACCATGTTAAAAGGTGAGACTGATAAACAAATGACGTTTCCCGAAAATTCTATAGGCATTGTTGAGCCACAATATTTTGTTGATGATGCGCCTTTTCCTTTGGAGAGCGGCGCGATTTTGCCTTCGATTACATTGGCGTATGAAACATACGGCCGTCTCAACCAGGAACGCTCAAACGCTATCTTGATTTTGCATGCTTTGAGCGGCAGTGCTCATGCAGCTGGCGTACATGCCGATAATGGTGACAGTGTGGGGTGGTGGGATGAATGCATTGGCCCTGGCAAAGCGTTTGATACGAACCGTTACTTTGTGATTTGTAGTAATGTATTGGGCAGTTGTTACGGGTCGAGTGGTCCCATGAGTATTGATCCTCAAACGGGTAAACCTTATGGCTTGAATTTTCCGGTAGTGACAGTCGGCGACATGGTTGCGGCGCAGATAAAATTGATCGACTATTTGGGTGTTGATAAATTGTTATGTGTGGCTGGCGGTTCAATGGGTGGCATGCAGGTCTTGGAGTGGGCGGCTCATCATCCAGAGCGAGTGAAGGCGGCGATTCCGTTGGCGACAACTGCGCAGCACAGCCCCATGTTGATCGCTTTCAGTGAAGTTGGTCGTCAGGCGATTTATGCTGACCCGGCCTGGAACCAAGGCGATTATTATGATCAACCACAAAAGCCGGATGCGGGGTTGGCTGTAGCACGCATGGTAGGGCATATTACATACCTGAGTGAAATGTCAATGCAAGAAAAGTTTGGCAGACGTTTACAAGATATCGAAAAATTTGGCTACGAATTTCAAACTGAATTTGCGATTGAGAGTTATTTGAAATACAACGGCAACAAATTTACACGTCGTTTTGATGCCAATAGTTATTTATATGTGACTAAGGCGATGGATTATTTTGATTTGAGTGCTGAATGCAGTTCTTTAGCAGCGGCATTTGTGAATGCAACGGCCGTTAAGTTTCTCGTCGTGAGTTTTACTAGCGATTGGCTCTATCCAACTTATCACAGCAAGGAGTTAGTGCGTGCATTAACGGCCGTTGATGCCGATGTGACCTATCTCGATATCGAAAGTTCCTGGGGACATGATGCCTTTTTGTTAGAAGTGGAAACCATGACAAACTTGTTAGGCAGCTTTTTGGATCGGTTGTCACGCGAAGAACAGGTCACAAAACCCCTGCCTTTAGAAATGCTGGCCGCAGAGGAGCATTAGAGCCTGTGACCCAAAAAAACAGGGGTGAGCCATCGAATTTGCGCCCTGATCTGTTGGCGATTGCTGAGTTGATTCCTCCGGGTGCTAAAGCATTAGATTTGGGTTGTGCAGATGGCGCGTTGTTGGCGCACTTGATCGCCGAAAAGCAGGTGCTTGGGCGCGGCATTGAGTTGAGCGAAGCGGGGGTGCTGGCTTGTGTGCGCCGGGGTTTGAGCGTGCGTCAGGGCAATTTGCAGGAGGGCTTGGCCGATTATCCTGATAACAGCTTTGATTATGTGATTTTGAGCCAGACATTGCGTTATTTGAACGATCCGGCGATGATTTTAGCGGAGATGCTGCGTGTGGGGCGGCAGGCTGTGGTAAGTTTTGCCAATTGGGGGTACTGGCGCAATCGGGTGGGTTTGTTGTGGTATGGTCGTATTCCGCAAGCGCCTGATTACCCACAACCCTGGCATGAACCGCCACGCTGGCAAGCATTTACCATAGCCGATTTTACTGACTTTTGTCAGGCCAATGGCTATTTGGTGCGCCAGCGTGTTTATTTGTCCCGTGGCCGTCGTGGTTATTTGTGGGCGAATTTGTTGGCAAGAAACGCTGTATACGTCTTGGAACAACAAAATTTGTAAAAAGGTTTTTCTCCTCTGCTTTTTAAGCACAAACCCTCTTGACATCAGAATCTACCCTCATTAAGATAAAAGATACCATTAGTTGGTAATGGGTTTGTTTGGGTAAAGATTCGATATCAACCTTTTGGAGGTTATCTCATGTTAAAGGGTATGCGTATTTTGTTTGTTGCATTGATCATATTTTTACTCGTAACTGTTTTCCTCAAACCTAACACCGCTCTCTCAGCACAACCGGTTGATTCGGAACCTGATGCCATTAATGGTCATCCAGTTTGGGATAATGTGGTGGTATCGATCCTCGGGATGCCGAATGAAAGCGAAGACTTATCAGAATTAGGCGTACCGCAAGGCTATTTAGGTTGGGATAAGGCCACGAATCAACCTTTGCCCGATCCGACCAGCCATTACGGACGAGTTGATGTCCATGATGTTTTAACCTTGGAAAAAAACGCGACCTTAGATAATTCGCAACTTGTTTTCCGTTCTGGTTACAAACAACCAGCAAATTCTGGATTGGATCAGGCGTGGCTTGCTGAAATTACTGCTAAAGCGCCGACGGAAGTAACTTTCAGTGTGATTCAGTTTCAGTTGCCGTTTGATACGAACGCACGCTTGGAATTAGAGGTCGAAGGGGTGAAATTTTATAACTATATTGAAGGCGGTGGTTTGTATGCGCGTGTGCCCACAATAGCCGTTGCCAAAATCCAATCTCTCGCTGATCAACAACGTGTGTTATATGCTGGGTTTATCCCTAGTTTAGGTCGCCTTGAAGATGCGTTGCGCATAAAAGCACAAACAGAACCGGAAGCCATTGTGCATGTCACACTACAATTCTTTGATGTGCCAGATGCCGCGCAAATAGAAACGGTTAAGGATTTTATGCAGATTGACAGCGAGTCACTACGTCCATCCTTCCCCATTTTGGATGGATCATTGCGGGCGGGTGATGCGTTGGCGCTGGTTGAGTTGCCTTATGTGCGTTGGTTAGAAACGGCCGTTGTCAACAGCCCAGGCAATCTGGAAAGTGTGATGGGTTTAGGTACAGATGTGCTGCGAGATCACAATGCGGGCAGCGATGGCACAAATATCAATGTTGGCGTGATTGATACGGGCATAGCAAATCCATATCATAATGATTTGCCTGCCACCCGTGTCAGTGACCAATGGGAATATTATCCAAACAATGATGCCACAGCTAATGACACCAATAACCATGGCACTCATGTTGCCGGCACAATCGGTGGTGAAAGCACGGGACGCTTGCAGGGACATGGGCCAGATGTTGATTTCCTGATTTATAAATTGTGTTGTAATGCGAGTGGGACGGGTTTCTTTGTTACTGATTTTCAAAATGCGCTTACACGCGGCGCTAACAACGCTATGCACATTTCCAATAATAGTTGGGGCGGTGGCAATGGTGTTTACACTACGGCCGCTGAAATTGCTGATCGGGCTGTACGTGGTGAGTATGGCAGTCAATATATCAATATGGTCATCATTAGCCACAATGATAACGCGCTTTCCCGTTCGCCGGGCACAGCTAAAAATGCGATTACAGTTGGCGCGGTTAAGGATGGTAATTGGCCAAATACAACGCTTAGTTGGTCGGCATGTAGTGATACCAATTGGTCACCAGGGGTACGTGTTTGTTTTAGCAATTTTGGGCCACTAGATATTGATGGCGATAACAATACACGTGTCAAGCCAGATGTCATGGCGCCTGGTGTGCGGATTCGTTCCACTATCCCTGGCAACAGTTATACTGAATTTGATGGCACGAGCATGGCTGCACCCGGTGTGTCAGGAGCCTTGGCCGCTGTTTTGGATCATTATGATGAGTCTAATTCTTGGTTGCTGAGCTGGCCAGAAACGGTTAAAGCCATGACGCTAGTCAATGCGGTTGATGTGGGTGGCAACACAAATTTATACGGCCGTGGCATGGTCAGCGCTTTTGATATGAGCTACTTTATTCCTGGTATCACAGGGGGCAAACGTTTTTGGGGCAATACCATTCCAGCCACGAGCGATACCTGGCAGGCTACTTTTGATGTGCCTGCAGGATATGAATATGTTGATGTCGCTTTAACCTGGCCGGATCCGGCTGGTGCGGCAGAGGTTTCGAACGATCTGGATGTGCGCCTTTATAGTGATAGCAATTGCACAAATTTGGTTAGCAGTTCAACTAGTTTTGATGACACTGTGGAATTTATGCATTACACCGGCAGCGCCACCGCAGGCACGTGGTGTGTCAAAGTGACTGGTTATTCGCTTTCAACGAACAATCAGACATTTGGTTTAGCTACCAATGCCGTGTTGGCAACCCCTTCAGTTTCAATTAGCGCCACGGTAGATGACACAATTGTATTTCCCAGTTCATTTATCTATTATTACACCACAGCTTACAATAGTGGCAATACAGCGGGTGGCGGTTATGTGCGTATAAACGAACCTGCTGGATTTACGGTACTTGGTGGGCGAGTTTATACAGACGACGGCCGTTCCCATTATTACACAATTGATCAGACCTATGAATCCGCTGATGGGTATAAGCGGATAGCTGTCGGCGAGTTAAACGGTCATGGACCACGTCTTGTACGCTGGTTTATTGAAGTTGATAGCAATATTGCTCCTGGCAATTATAATCTTCTTGCTGATGCTTACTATCGTGATCGTGGCAGTCTGGGATTTGCGATTAATAGCAGCACAACTACTGTAACAGTTCCCACCGCCGTGTCACCGTATTTAACGATAGCATCTGGTGTGGGCAGCAATGCAGATTTAACATGGACAGATCATGCGTATAATTGTTTGTTTAACCTACACGCGGATAACGCTCCCTACTTTACCCCGCAAGCCTGGAACCTGATCGCTGGGCCATACTATGGCACAACTGCTTACTCCCATAATAATGCGCTCGGTAATCCTAATCAGAATTGGTATTATGTTGTCCAAGCAAGTAACTGTGGCACAAGTACGGCCGATTCGAATGATGTGGGTGAATTTGATTACACGATCACGCCTGGCAATTAAATATTCCTGGTTCTAACAGAAATATTCAGGTCTTCGATAAAACGTGAATAATCGGCCGTTTATGCAATTGCATGAACGGCCGTTTTTCTTTTTAAGTAAGCCACTTTTGACCAAAACTGATACTATATTGTGGATATGGACTGTTTATATTGGTAGGATGATTCGCATGGAAAATAACACAAAAAAATTATGGATTTTGCTATTGTTTTGTTTGTTGTTTTTTGCTGTTGCTTGTAGCGGTGGCTCTACGCAAGAGAACGCTGGTGTCGCAACGGCCGTTGTCAAAACAAAAGTCCCGGAGCCAAAACTGATCGTGATTACCTTTGAATCTGGTTACGAACTGCCATTGGCCAGAGGCATCACAGAAAAACTACGTAGCGAGTTAACCACTGGTGAAGTCGTGTATCCAATCATATCCTTTCGCGAAACACCCGACGTAGAACTCAATCAGAGACTCACCACAAACGGTATCCAATTGGGCGATGTCTTGGCCGAAGCTACCTATCTGGCGACAATGGCACCGGGAGCTGGGGAATTTCTTGATACGTTAGAACAAGAAGGATTACTTAAGACCGCCTTGCTTTTCCCGGCAGAAGCCAAAGTATCGAATGAATTTATGCAGCAATTATTTGCGGCTGCACCTGATAAACCTGTTTTTGTTGAAGTGCGTTTGTTTGGAATTCCCTCGACAGTCCAGCGTGCAAACATAGAAACATTACTAAATGTACGCAATGAATCGCCTGGTCCAGTTTACCTGCTTGATGGCGAGATTGCAGTGCAAGATATTGATGAATTACTCACCCTTCCTATCGTGCATTCGGTCACAGCACCGCAACTTGCTGAACCGGGTGGTCTCTAGAAGCATAGTCGGCGGCTTTTTTCTATCTCGCCTCTATGCGTTTGTAATTGTCTAAATGGTAGAAGGCTGCAACCACGAGCGAATGGGTAATACGGCCGTT
>JAGRDI010000059.1:0-12165 GCA_020432765.1 Anaerolineales bacterium
ATACTTTCAAATGCACCACAGCCAACGCCGGCAAGTACGGCCGCGCCCAAAGCAGGCCAATTGTGATACTGCGGCAGCCGGATGGGGATGTTGGTCACGTCCGCTAAAATCGTGGGCCAATGGGGGCTTTGTGCCGCACCACCAACCATCCACAAGCGTTCGATGGGCAAGCCGGCTTGTCGCGTCGGTTCTAATGCCCAACGCAGTTCAAATGCGGCACTTTGCAGCACTGCACGTGCCAGGTCAGCGCGATTATGGCTCAATTGCAGCCCCCAAAATTGGCCACACTGCATCCCGCTTGAATCGTCATGTCCGCCGGTCAACGGTGTAAAAAATAAGCCGCTGCCTGGTTTCGTCTGCGTTAATTCCGCATCCAAAGCCGCAAACATCTGATCACGGGATGTCTGGCCGTTTATGCCGGCCCATGCCTGGTTGAGCCACCATTCCAACGACGCACCCAGTCCACCTAATGATTGTGAGATTGTCCAACGGCCGTTGCCTAAATACACATGTCCCGGATGAAAATTCCAATCCAGTTTGGCAGGCACACGGCGCATGTCATCAGAATCGACCACACCTGTTATCACCCAGGCCGTACCGCAAGCCAACAACAGTCTGCCTGGATCATTGACACCCAAACCCAATGCTGTACATCCCTGGTCATGCCCACCATTTACCAAAACCGTATCAGGAGAAAGCCCTGCAGCACGACAAATTTCCGGCTTAAGCGTACCTATGATGCTGCCGGATGGTTGGATGGGTGATAATTGAGCGGGCGTGATACCGGCCAGCTCACAGATTTCTGCACTCCATTGACCGCTGTGGATATCGATAAGCTGCATACCGCCGCCGTTAGACGGGTTGGTGCAGGTGATCCCGGTCAGGCGGAAGGTGATGAAATCATTGAGGGAAAAATAATGACGTGCGGCAGCAAAGGTATGCGGGTCATGCCGGCGCAGCCAGGCGATGGTCGGTAAACACATGCTCGGATAGAGTGACCAGCCGTTGAGCGGCTTGATTTGCGCTTCGAGTCCGGCCGTGCGCCATTCTGAAACCAGATTTTGCGTACGGCCGTCCATCCACGTAATCAAGGGATAAACCGGCTGGCCAGCGGCCCCGGCAGGCAGCAGCGATCCGCTTTGCACCGCCATGCACAACGCCCGCACCTGTACGGATTGGTCGATTTGTTGTGTGATGGTGGCAACGGCCGTTAACACCGCCTGCCAAATCTCTTCCGGGTCTTGCTCTACCCAGCCCGGCTGCGGCATGGTGTTACGATACGGCGATGAAGATGCGTGCGCGATTTCCGTGCCATGCAAATCAAACAGCACCGCCTTGGTCGAAGTTGTACCTACATCAAGTCCTAAAAGAGCGTCCATTTTAGCTAATCAGCATTTCAGCAGCCGGCTGATTAGCTGACCGGCTGACAAACTGAAGCGCTGTTTACCCATGTTCGTATTTGCGGTGTCCAAAACGTTGGCCGCCATCGACGGCTAATGCTTCGCCGGTGACGTAGCCGGCTTTGACAAAAAACAAGACAGCCTCGGCAATGTCTTCCGGTGTGCCCCAACGATTCAGTAAGGTTTTATCTGCTGAACGGGCGATCATTGCGTCATCAAAATCAGGCGGGGGCAGTACAGGCCCAGGCGCCACCGCATTCACACGTACTGCCGGCGCCAGTTCCAAAGCCAATTGGCGTGTCATAGCCAACAAGGCGGCTTTGCCCGTGCTGTGGGCGATGTAATCAGGCCACGGTTCATACGCCGACAAATCAATGATATTGACGATGGCGCCTTCACCCTTAGCCAACATCAGCGGCGCAACCGCATTGGCGCAGTAAAACGAGCCATTGATCAAAATATTGGTGACGGACTGCCAGGCATCCAAATTATCGGCGGGGAACGGCGTTTTCATCCACAGTGAGGCATTGTTAACTAAAATATCAACGCCGCCAAATTCGGTTTTGGCGGCGGCAGCCATGGCAGCGACTTGTTGTTGATCGCCAATGTCGGACTGGACGGCTAAGGCTCCCACGCCAAAAGCGCGGGCAGCAGCAGTCGTTTCCCGCGCAGGCCCTGCCGATCGATTGTAGTTAACAACCACATTAGCTCCAGCTTCAGCCAACGCCAACGTGATCGCCTTGCCCACGCGAACTGCACCACCGGTAATTAATGCGGTTTTGCCTTTTGGATCCATTGACTATCCTTAGAGATTTGTCCAATCTTGAAGATTGGACAAATCTGTGTCCTATTCGTCCACTACAACCCCGGCGCGTTCAAACAAATTGGCACAGGTTTGGCGTGCCTTGGCTAACAACGCTTTTTCGTCGAGGAACAGGATTTCTTTGTTTTGCATCAGGAAACGGCCGTCCACAATCACCGTATCCACATCACGCACCGAAGCATTGTAAACCAACGCCGAGGGTACACGTTGTACAGGCATTGCCAGCGGCGTATCGAGATCAACCAAGACCACATCTGCCTTTTTGCCAGCCTCCAGCGAACCAATTTGCTTAGGCATACCAAACGCCGCCGCGCCGCCGCGACAAGCCATCCACAACACATCCTCCGGCAGCAAAACCGTTGCATCCAGGTTGTGGACTTTGTGCAGCAGCGCGGTCGTTTTGAGCGTTGCCAGCATATCCTGGCTGTTATTGCTGCCCGGCCCATCGCTGCCCAGCGCAACTGTGATGCCCTTTTTAAGCATAGCAGGCACACGCGCCACGCCGGATGCCAAATACATATTGCTGACCGGGCAATGGACGACAATTGCATTGTGTTGGGCAATCAAATCAATTTCTTTGTCGTTTAGCCAAATGCTGTGGACAAGCTGCATCTGTGATCCCAACACCCCAATTTCGGCCAACCATTCGATATGGCGGCTGCCGCGCGATTCCAAATTCATTTCGACTTCAACGGCCGTTTCGGCTACATGGATATGGGTTCCCGCCCCCCAGCTTTGCGCAAGGTCATGGGTGCGGCACATCGTATCGTCGCTGCACCCCCAGGGGATCAACGGGCCAAATTCGACACGAATACGGCCGTTGCCGGCCAACTCCCATTTTTCCCGCAGCCGTGTCGTCTCATGCACAATCGCGTCCGGCGATTCCATCAAATCGGGATGATATTCCATATCCGCCCAACCACGCGCCAACAAAAAGCGCAGGCCGGCTTCGTCAGCGGCCTGGCAAACGCCATCATCATTGCCCGGTTCGGTATGGATGTATTGGTGGTCAATAACGGCCGTTGCACCGCCGCGAATATTTTCAACCATGCCCACCAGTGCCGCCACATAAGCTTCTTCCTCGGTGAGGCAGCGGGCTACCGGCCAAATCGCCGTCTTCAACCAATCGAGCAGCGGTTTATCATCGGCCAGACCGCGAATGAAAGTTTGGAACAAATGCGTATGCGCATTGACCATGCCCGGCATGACGGCCATTAAATCCGCGTCAATGACTTTATCGGCTTTGTACAATTGGGCTGGAGCTTTTCCGGGCGCAACGGCCGTTATCAAATCATCTTCAATAAACAAATACCCTTCTTGATAAACTTGTCGGGCCGCATTTAGCGTGACAATGGCTCCATTTTCAATCAGGATTGTACTCACAACACCCCCTCTAAATACGAATACGCCGCACACTTGTTAGTTGAGCAATCTCTTGTCCTAACTGTTCTACGACAGGTTCAAATTCAGCTAACAAATCTGACTGCGGCCATATGCGCAAATTACTATCCAATAACAACAAAGCCGCCTGTGCTGCACCTGCCAACAAACAAATGCTCATCTCCATATCGTCGTGTACACGTTCATAAACATTTGGGCGGAATTTTTGCAGGGTAACGGCCGTTTCCACACAAAAGCGGCAAACATCAACCGGAATCCGGCATAACAAACGCTGTCCGTCTAAAGATTTGCCGGCCTCACGCAAAGCCACAAAGTCAGCAATTGCAGTGGCATCCTGGTCACATAAACGCAGTAACGCATCCTTGATCGTATCCAGGCGTTGGATCTGCTCTAAATATGGCAGCCCTTTTACTTGCAACGCATTCTGGCTAATTTGCACACAGGCCAGCCCTAATGCAGTTGCTTGAGCGGCGGATGCAGCGATTGTCGCCCCGGCCATAGCGTGATTTTGGCCGCTGACAACATCAACAAATTGAGCGATTGTTTGGTCAGTGATCACACTCATATCATTAGCTCCCATTAGCTCCAGGAATTAACGGAGAAGGTTTTGTGGGAAGCGGCCTGTATTGAGTCTGTCGAAACGGCCGTTGTCCACTCACCATCTATGAGCAGTTTGTGCGGAGACTTTTGCAAAAACACGGTCACAGGAATTAACCTTTGATCGCACCTTCAACCATCGCTTTGAAGAAGGTACGGCGTGTAAACAGGAAAAGAATGACCATCGGTAAAGCGATCAAAATACACGCAGCAGCAAGAACCTGTAAGTTGATAATATTCTGACCCAGGAATTCATAGAGGCCAAACATGACTGTCTTCTGATCATTCTTAGAAATTAACAAATAGCCGGCGATAAACTCATTCCATACACCCACAAATGTGAGTAAAAATATCGCCATCAAACCAGGCGTGGCCAACGGCATCGTAATGCGGAAAAGCGCACCTAGCGGCGTACACCCATCAATCAGTGCCGACTCTTCCAACTCACGCGGAATCGCATCAAAAAAGCCTTTGGCAATCCAGACGCTGAGTGGCAGGAAAAAACCAATGTAAACCAAAACAATAAAAAATCGATCATCGTAAAAAGGAATGTCTGCTTTACGCAGCTTGACGCTTATCTGGTAAAGTGCCAAAAGATTCGTGAGCAGCGGCACACCTGTGATCGCCAAAATAGCAACCATTAACAAACGATGACCGCGAAACCGGTAGCGCGAAAAGGCATAGCCGGACAAGCCGGCAAAGATCACAACGGCAAAAGAGGTGGTTGTTGCGTATAACAGGGTGTTGGGAATGTAAGTGCGCAGCAAGTTGCCGGTAAGCGTAAAGCCAAATATGTTATCGGCTGGCTTAGGTGCTAATACACGCTCGTATCCTTCAATAGACCAACGACACGCCGAAAGATCAAAACTAGATTCGGGCGTGTCACAAGGGAACAATACCGGTGGCTTGCGGGTGACATCCTGTTCTTTTTTGAACGAAACCAACACAGTTGTGGCAATGGGTATCATGGCAAACAATGTCACCAGAATCAAAGCGATATTAACAAATATGCGCGTCCAGTTCTTGCGTGAAAGTGTAGGTGTATTGTTCATTCTATGCGTGTCCATCCTCTACGCGGGTGATGCGCAATGTACCGGAAATCAAGACCCAATTAACGATTGCGATTAACAAAGCCAACGCCGCCGCACGCCCAAACTGTAAGCGGTCCCAGCCAATTGAATAGAGCATATAACTCAAAACCTGCGTTGAGGTGCCTGGGCCACCACCGGTTAAACTAAATACCATGCCAACCCCGTTCATACCGCTGAGCGTCAGGCTGAAAATCGCCACAACCATCGTAGGCAGCATCAACGGCACCATGATAAAGCGCACGATTTGACTGAAATTTGCACCATCAATGCGACTGCTTTCGATAATTTCACCGGGAATGGTTTGTATGGCAGCGAGGAGTAACAGGGTGACAAACGGCAATGCACGCCAGGTTGATGCCAGAATGAGGAAGGTCAAAGCGGGTGCGGGTGGAAAAGGGAAATCACCAAACCAGGGTCGCGGCGGAACGGCCGTTAATATCGACAAACCGTCCGGTGGAATAATGGCTGGATTTTGTAAGATACCCGAAAAAATGCCGTAATCCGGCACAACCATCAGGCGAAAAATCAGCCCGGCGAGAATGTCAGCAATAATCCAGGGAATAAATAACAGCGTAATGTAAAAGCCCGACAAGCGCACATTGCGGTTCAATAACAGCGCAATCCCAAAAGCAAGTGCCAATGTTAATAAAACATACCCAACCAGGAAGACAATGGTGTGACCAACGCTTTCGCTAAATAAACTTGTATTGAACAGACGTTGATAATTTTTGACACCGACAAAAGTCCAGCCGGTTGGTTCACGCTCTTGCAAACTTAACCAGACAGTATAAAGTGCGGGATATACTTGTACAACGAGCAGAACAAGAATGGTGGGCAGAATCAGCCAGAAAGGCAGCGTATTTTGTGTCCGTCCGCCCCTTGTTATGCGGGATATCTTCTCACGCATAAGAACTCTCGACCGACCGGTAGATTCGCGTGCGAATCTACCGGTCGGCTAGCTAAACTAATTGTTTGCGTTGTATTCGTCTTGTGTGGCGGTCAATACTTCAGCGATATCAGCCGTGAGGTCTTCTTTGATGAGTCTGTAAATGGCCGTCATCACCAACTCTTGCGCTTCATTTGGACGTGACAAAGAGCCAAACCAGGGTGTACATTTACTATCGGCTAATGCCTTGGCCGCTTCTTGATAGAACGGCGTTTGGAAGATTTCATGTTCACGTGTGGCACCCAAGACCGGGAAACCGCCGCCAGGCCCTTGTACCCATTCAGCATTCTGTTCTTGGCTCATGATCCAGTTAATATGATCGTAGGCAGCGTCCACATTTTGGGCACCAACAGGAATAACAAAACCAGCAACATCAATGCCACAACCCGGTTCCTGTCCAGCAGCAGCCAAGAAGGGTGATAAGTAAACATCGCCTGCCGCAATCGCATCAAGCATATCTTCAGCACTGCCTTTATCATAGGCTGTCCCGTTGGGGGCACTCAGCGGATTTACGTAACGATAACCAAACAAACCGGTGGGGAATGAGCCAGCGGAAGCATCCTTGAATGCCTCTTCTTCTTGGAAACCACCCGCAAAGGCGATTTCAGGCACGTATTCGTTGGCAACGATTTCACGCAGGAACTCAATCGCAGCGATATTTTCGGGCGTGTTGAGCAACATATTGCCCTCGCCGTCATCAAGTGTGCCCCCAAAGGAAGACAATGTTGTCCAGATTGCACGGGTTAACCCTTCACCGCCTCTGTCAGTTGAGCCAAAGAAGGTAATTGCATACAGTCCTTCTGCTTTTAGTTCTTCGGCTCTGGCTAAAAATTCTTCAGGGGTTGCGGGGTAGCCATCCGGAAAACGGTCTTTCCACACATAAACAAGCTGCGGCCGTTCCGAAATTGGAATGCAGTATAACTTGCCATCGGGACCTTTACAGCCTTCAATGCCATTGGGGTCCAGATCACCCCACCATTCTTGTTGTTCGGCCCAAGCAGTTAAATCCTGCAGGGTGCCATTACGGTAAAAATCGATAATATCCTGGCTGTTGCTAAGCTCGAAAATATCGGGTACTTCACCGCCGGCCTGAACGGCCGCAACCAATTCAGTTGTCATCTTATCAAAGGCTTTTGGCTGGTTAACCCAGTTCCATTTGCCGGCAAATGCTTCGTTGAATTGGGGGATTGTATTACGCAGGTATTCGTTACCGACACGCTCGTCACTGGCGGGGTCTTCGTTGTTTTGATCATATTGGTACCAGGTCACAAAATCCATCACCTCAGCAGCTTCTTCCTCCATAGGTTCTTCTGCCGGTGCTTCTTCTTCTGCGGGAGCAGCTTCGCTTTCCTGCTCTGCGGCGGGAGCTTCACTTGCCGGTTCTGTTTCTGCAGAACCACCACAGGCTGCCAGCACCAAGGCTAACAGTGCAACAAGCATAATAATCGACCATTTATGTTTCATGACAGTTTCTTTCTCCTTTTGTCAAAACTAATGATTCGCGAGGAAACTGTGGGCACAGAACATCAGGATATTCAATGTATATTCCACAATTCACCTACAACGGTGCACTAATAAAAGTTCAACACGGTAACGTCTACTTATGATTCGTGTTGAAACGACAACCCACCTTTGGCGATTCTTTTGCCGCCTTAAAGCAGGGGATCAAACCTATTTTCTGTCTAATAAATCGGTACCAATTAATGTAATAATTTTGTAAAAAATCCAGTCGATAATGTCAAATTCTTTGCTCCAGAATGTGACTTTTACAAGAAAAGAGAGTAACATATGACTTAACAAGTGTCAAGTATTACTTAACGTTTCCGCTCCTGAAAATATCAGTTTTCAGGTTGACAATTGGACATCGAATTTTAGAATTGCGCTATGGCAGACAGTCACAAGGAGTTGGTCAAAAAATGAGTGATATCCTCTATGGAACTTTGCGCTTGATTCGTGCAGCGGCCAACTCACACGGTGCTGATGATACACAATTATTCCTGTTCACGGGCAATCCAACAATCGCGCCGATTAAGGAGATTGTCCTCGCTGAAGATGTGAGCTTGCCGCCACCACGTGATGATTTGCCTGCCCGTACGTGCCGCCTGAAAATATTTCATATCAATGATTTACACGGCCATATTGCCGGTTTTACCCCACGCGGCAATCAGCCGATATTGTCACGTATGGTCAGCCGCTTGCGTGAGGTGCGTGATCGTTACAAGGATGATCCGAATACGGCCGTTCTCGCCATGTCCGCCGGTGATGATCTGGTGGGCGCTGTATTTGACGAACTGATGGGCGATGATCCTGATTCTTTTGCCTTACATGCCGGTTATCGTCTTTATTCGGCAGCGGGCATTGATGTTTGCACGTTAGGCAATCACGATTTTGATTTGGGCGCCGATGTTTTGGCACAAGCAATTTTGAAGGATGCACAATTTCCGGTGTTGTCGGCCAATATGGTTAGCTGCCATTGGTTGAATGGCTTAACCTATCCAGCAGCTCTGTTTGTGACCAAGGGGCTGCGTGTCGGTGTTATCGGCTTAACAACGCCAGGGCAAATCCGCCAGCCAATTGATTCAAATCTGCAAATTGTTAATCCTGTGCAGGTAGTCCACAATATGCTGCCTGCGCTACGGCCGTACTGTGATGTCATTATTTTGCTCAGCCACTTGGGATATAGTATGGGGTCGGGTTCGGCTGCTGTACGCAGCGCGGGGGATGTGGAGTTAGCCCGCAGCTTGCCGCCGGGCAGCTTGCAGTTGATCATCGGCGGCCACACCCACCATGTGCTCAACGAACAAGGGCTAACGCCCGACAACATCGTCAATGGCATTCCCATCGTGCAAGCCGGAACCCTTGGACGCTTTTTGGGCGAGGTTGATATCAGTGTGGGGGATGGGGAAGCGGCCGTTACCCACGCACGGCTGTCACAAGTCTCAAACCTGCCCGTCGATGAAACCTTTGAGCGCACGCATGTGCAGCCTCTCATGGAGACGGTACGACCACTTTTCCAACGCAGTTTGGGACGCGTGGCCAATCATCCAGACCTGAGTACAGATGCGGTACGCAATACATTTGCGGCCGGTGAATCAGCCATGGCTAACTTTATCACTGATGCACTGGTTGATCGCTGTCAAGCCAATGGCTATGCTGTCGATCTGGCGATGATCGATGCTTCTGTTGTGCGGCGCGGCTTGCCTATTAGCTCGGATTTATCCTTTGGCGATTGGTTTGACCTGATGCCTTTTGCCGACACGCTGCACATCGCCTGGATTAGCGGCCATGAATTGCTGCAATTGTTGCAAGATAATGCTTACCGCATTGATTTGCCTTGCGAGCCGCATACGGAACGTGGGTTTTTACATTTTTGCCGCAAAATTCGTTATACCATTAAAACCAATTCCAAGCGCAGCGAAATAAGGGTGGCGCATATCAGCGTAAATGGTGTCCCAATCAAGGAGCAGTTGGATCGTACATTTCAGTTGGTTTGTTCCAATTATTTGCGTAAACCGGCCGGTGCCTGGGAACGTTACGGCCGTATCGTTTTAGGACTCCCGCTAATGGATATTCACCAATTTTCATACCTGGAAACATCCCTCTTCTTGCGGAATGAATTGGTACAATACATTATAAAAAATGGTGGGGTGACTGAAGGTGGCGGGGCTGTGCGCGATGGGCGGCTGACTATTTCAAGGATATTTAACTAGAGAGCAGGTTGCAGAGCACGCCACAAGGGGCCATCCTGGCGAATACCACGCCGATCCAGGTCGCTGTTGGCAAGAATGATGCCGCCGCTGCAACGGTTGACAAGGCCGCGCACAATGCGGCTGAGCAGCTCATGCCGGATTTGCAAGTCTTGATCGGCCGTCCACAACTGCTGTGGATCGTAGCTTTGCGCCAGTACAAACGCATTGCTCAAGGGTTGTCGTGGAATATCCCACCAGCCGGTAGCGGCCGTTTCCAACCAAACTTGTACCGCAACAGGTTCACCCGCCAACAAATAACCATAGATCGTCGAAATTGTAATGCCATTTGGATCAGGTGGTTCGCCCAGATCGGGTGGGTTGGCAGTGACAAGCCCCTGGTAGATACCGTCGATGAAGCCGATGCCCACCTCTGCGGGCGTATGCAAACCCATTGCGGGCGCAGCTTGTTGCAGCCGCTCAGCAGCTTGCATCAACCAGTCACAAACGGCCGCACCAGCAATATCCGGCGTGGGTTGAAATTCAGGCTGCGCTAGAACTTGCGTAAACAGCGCATGTAAAAATACGTCTATTTGTTCCCCGGTTCGGTCACTTTCTTCAAACAGCCAGTTTCTGAGCCTTTCAACCAAAGCCAGAAAATCCGCACCAATACGTGGAAAAAGCTTGTCTGGCAATGTGTCGATGGGCAAGAAATCAATATTTTCGGGACTGTAAAGATGCCGTGTGATTAGTTCAGCGCGTGCTGCATCCAGATCGCGAATGCTGAGTGTCAACGCTTCGGCGACATCATAGGCTGTGGGCGCATAACCCCATTCGGGATGCGCCAGGGCCAGCCAGGTGAGCCAGGCACGAATACGGGGTTCTTCACGTGGGCTACTGCGCCGGCGCAGCAGCCGGTAGGGCAAACCAGCCAGTTCCAATGCCTGACCCAACATATAGCGTAAAGCGCCATCCAGGTAGGGGGTAATGATGGCGATATCTTTAGGGGCTGTACCACCCTCAACCAGGCGCCGCAGCTCCGCGACCAGATTAAACACCATTTCACGCCGATAACGGCCGTTTACCACTTCCAAAATCCGATCATCCGCCAGAGCAGTTGGCTTATGGGTATGTTCCAGGAAATTTTCAACCAGATTGGCTATTTGCAGCATATCGGGGGGAATTCGAAAACTTTCGTCAAACTTAAGGTATTGTTGACAGCGATGGTGGAATTGGCGTGCACCTGTGGGGTCGGCGGCCATGAAGCGTTTGTAGCCGCCGCCGCTGTCGTAGGCAATGGCTGTAGTTTGTGCTTCATCCATCAGCTGCGCGATGAAATTCTGGCCGGCGGGCGTTTGCTCTTCGACATTATCAACGATCAAATGCCGGTAACGTTCACGGAAATAGTTATGGAAAACGGGATGCTGCACCAGTTGGGTGTCAAACGCTTCGATGACAAGGGCTAAATCTAACAAGCTGTTTTCCAGGCAGGTACGGCGGAAGGTTCTGGCGGCAACGGCCGTATCCAAAAAATGACGTTGGCGTTCCGGTTCACCCGCCCAGGTTGTCTGCTGGCGTAACAACGCATCCTCTAAATCCAGAGAATTCAGTGCCGCACGGTTGAGTGTGTCCAGCAGTTGGCTGACGATTTGCTGCGGCCGTAAACGCAAATCGGCAAATGCGCCTTCATCCAGCATCGGTGTGACCACGCGCCACATCAACAGTTGGGCTAAATCATAGGTGAGTACGGTCGGCGGGCGGTACGGTTGGGTAAAGCCGACAGGACGGGCGACCAATGGCCAAAACAAATTCACCATATTCATCGCCATGCTGTTGTAGCTGGTGATATTCAAATCGGCATATGGTCCCAAACCCGATTGATGCACTGCGTTTACATACGCTTGTTTATGTTCGGGTTCGGCAACCAAGACAAGAATAGTATAGGCCGGTTCGCCGCTTTCCAACAGATGCAAGACCCGCTGTTGCAAGGCGGTGGTTTTGCCGCTGCCAGAAGCACCTAATAAGAAAGCGTTTGTTTGTGACTGAACGGCCGTTGTTTGTGTAGCTGTCAATTCCATGTCCAATACCAGATGATTTATAAAGAAATTGTTTTATCGAAACTTTATTTGTAGTCTGCGTGCTCTTCTAAAAGCTGTAACTGTAGCGGTCTTTTTTGCTCAACAAACTCATAGAAAGATAGATCAAGATTTGTAACAATCGC
>JAGRDI010000059.1:12192-14421 GCA_020432765.1 Anaerolineales bacterium
ACATGGTAAAAATGCTCACGAGTAAGGATGTGAAAATCGTTCCATAATAAATCAATATATTCGTTTGCTCTAAAATCATTATGATGCCAGGTCGATAAAATGAACTTTGCGGGTGAACCAGATAATGATTTGAACAATCTCTTTTCATGTGAATCATTCCAGCCATTAAAATAATCTGTATGGCGCCCAATATAAGGTGGATCGCAATAGATAATATCAGAGGAGGTTCCCATACGAATAGTTTCTTCAAAATCCTGACATAAAAATGTAAAATCCTTTATCCTTACCACTTTTGCTATGAAATCAACTTGATTCACAATTTTTGTCACGTATGCTTTGGCAAAGCGGTTCGGTTTATGGCAGAAAGGGATATTGAATTTGCCTTTTCGATTGAACCGAATCATTCCATTAAAGCCGGCTCTACTGAGAAACAGGAAATCCAATGGATCGTGATCTTTATTAAACCTATCACGAATCGCATAGTAATGGTCAGCCCCTACCTCAAGTAATGTTGCCCCTTCTTTATTTAGATACATTCTCACTTTTCCAGGTGTTATTCTTTTTTCGGAAATAGCGTTATAAAAATCTATTAAGTAAGGGTTACTATCACAGAGCAATGCAAATTGAGGCGCAACATTAAATCCAACCACACCTGTTCCCATAAATGGTTCAATCCAAACTCCGTTAAAATTTGCCGGAACAAGAGTATTTATCCATGGTACTAATTTTGTTTTGATACCTTGAGACTTAATTGGGGGTACGCGAACCTTCATTTCTTCACCTTCTTAGGTGCGCGATTGCGCTTTGGTACAATTAAAGAGATATCCCCATTTCGATATGTTACAAACTCTTTTAAGGTTGAAATCTTTGTTGTACCACCCTTTCCATCAGGAATAGTGATTTTGCGGAAGTTCATCCAATAATCATCAAACCATTCTTCACCAAGTTTAGAAAACATTCCATTCCCATGGATGATGTCCTCGATATTATTTATGCTACCAATATTGGCGGTATTGCCACTTCCACTCTTATCACTTGCAATACGCCACTTTTCCGCAACGAAGAATTGAAAGTTTCGAATAACTGATGTAATTGCTTGCAGTTCGTGAAGGCGGTGAATTCTTGTCTCATCTATTGTAGTTCCATCCACTCGATCATAGATGATGCCCAGACAAAAATGCCCCAAGTAAGAGCCATACGGAAACTGAATATTTTTGCTACTCTTTCGATCTTCAAAATATTTCCCATGAGAGCCAAGTGTAAAACCGTTACAAAGGTAAGGTTTGTTAGGAATGCGGTAGGTTGTCTTAAAATCTAAAGCAAATTTTATCTCTTCATTTTGAATATGAACGAGGGAAATATCTGGATAGTAGTTTTGGTGATCTGCCAATACGATTCTGTAACCATGTAGTTTTGCAAACTCTACAATTTGGGGAAACAAGTGAATTTCCAAAATCTTCGAAACAATTTTTGTGTCAGAGGAAATCGTATATACATTTTGAAAAACATCAATAAACCCTTTCACAGTCCACTGGCCGTCGTCAGTACTTATGTGGACTTGCAAACCGCGAACAAATTCTTTTAACTGCGCTTCAAACTCGGCTTTATATCTCATTGCATTCATATTGTTCAAACCAAAATCCCAAAATAAGTCAACACCAAATCCGTTTGCCCTGTGTTTGCCAGCTTATGCAGTTCGCCAGCCTCCACTGCAACACATGTTCCCGCAATTAATGGATAGGCAACATGATTAATCCAAATCGTGCCTTCACCAGATTCGACCAGAAACACTTCGGACATATCCACATGTTTATGCGGCGTTACTTGCTGACCGGGTACAAAGCGGGCTTGCGAAAAATTGGTTAAATGCGGCAAATCATCATTGCGCAGCATAACACGTTTTTGAATCTCAGGATCATGTGACACACCTTGAGTCGGAACCTCAGCTAAGGTTATGATTTTCATGTGCTTGCCAGGCGTAAGAAATGTTGACACCTTGTTTGCCCTCAGGGTGCAAGGTCATGATTTTTCCTTCTGTCATAAGCCCAGTATACCAAATGATCAAAACAGCCGCAGTTTTTTAGACTGCGGCTGTTATAATAAACTTTTGGATACCTGCCTACACAGGCAAAATCGTTGGATGAAATCCAGATTAGAGACCAACCACCTGTTGGAATTTCATAACGGTGTTGAGGTCGCCATCAACTTTGATTTTACCAGACATGAAGG
>JAGRDI010000060.1:0-650 GCA_020432765.1 Anaerolineales bacterium
ATGGTACGGGCGCGCACATCCAGTGCCCCGCGGAAGATGCCAGGGAAGCCTAATGAATTATTGACCTGATTTGGGAAATCTGACCGGCCGGTAGCCACAATGCGAGCACCCGCCTCCAATGCTTCCCAAGGCCAAATCTCAGGCGCCGGATTCGCACAGGCAAACACAATTGCATCTTCGTTCATACGCTTGATCCATTCCGATAAAATGGTGCCGGGTCCAGGTTTGGAGAGTGCGATGACCACATCTACCCCTTCCAGCGCCTCAGGAATACCTCCCTGACGCAAATCGCCGTTGGTTATCTGACACAGCCGCCATTTATCAACATACTCATGACGCCGCAGCTCCAGATCACGGCGGTGCGGCCCTAGAATACCCTTGCTGTCTACCATATGGCATTTGGTGGGATCAACACCCCAGCCAAAGATAAGACGAGAACAGGCTACGTTGGAAGCACCGCTGCCCACAAAAGTAATGCGCACATCCTCCTTCTTCTTGCCCACTATCTTGAGGGCATTCATCAATCCTGCCAGGGTGACTGTGGCTGTGCCCTGCTGGTCATCATGCCAGATGGGAATTTCTGCCTTTTCGCGGAGGGTATCGAGGATACGGAAACATTTAGGCTGTGAAATATCCTCCAGATTGATGCC
>JAGRDI010000060.1:744-2118 GCA_020432765.1 Anaerolineales bacterium
CCGAGGTATTTGTACAACAGCGCTTTGCCTTCCATCACCGGCAGGCCTGCTTTGGGGCCAATATCACCCAATCCCAATACGCGCGTGCCATCACTGACGACAGCCACCGTGTTCCATTTATTGGTATGGTCATATACACGTTCTGGATTTGCCTCAATATCTCGGCATGGAGCAGCAACGCCGGGCGTGTACCAGATGGCAAAATCGTTTAGATCTCGTACGGCACACTTAAGCGATGTTTCGACTTTACCACGATAAAATGGGTGCAAAACCATCGCATCTGCTGCTGGTTTCTGCGCTTTTTTCAATAGTGACTCAATGTCTACATCCTTCTGTTTAACAAACATAATTAGCTCCCTATTTGATTTACGATTGGCGATTAACAATTCAGGTGTGAGTCTTTCAATCGTATATTCAGACAACTGCTTCTTGTTGTAAGTTGACAATGGTGGGGTCTTCTCAAGAACACGCTCCTTGTCCCATTAACAGGACTCATTTCACTTTGAATAAGATGGATGGGCTTGTTGTGCTGGAAAGAGGTGCGATGAGTGGATTGATGAGTTTGTGGCGAACAGACCCAACCTCTCTATATAAATCATCTACTTCTAACAGCCTTTGTCAAGTGACAAATGTCAGGTAATAGGTAGAGAAGATGGGGATGTGGTGATTTGATATTCCTTTTCCTGGAACTTGAATTATTGGGATAGATAACGGCCGTTCAAAAAAGCCGCCACATGATTCCCCAAATCCGGCGGCGGAAATGGCACATCTTGCACCACATTACGCATCATATTTGTCGCGATCAACGGCCCCAGCAGACCCGCTAGTGCATGCATGGGATGTTCTTGCCGCAAGACTCCTTCTGCCTGGTATCGGGCCAGCAGATGTCCAATACGGTTAAACATCGCCAAAGGCGTGCTAATTGCCGCTGTCAATTCGGGATAGCGTTGAACCTCCATGATAATCGTATAGATAAATTTGCCTTTATCTTTGGCAGCACCTTGATACATTTCCACAACGCGCAGCAAATCAACGCCTACATCACCCGTGTAACGTGTCACCGATTCAAATTCAAGCTGTTCAGCCATCGCCGTGATCGCTTGTCGTATTAATTCAGCTTTACTGCCATATTTACGAAACAGCGTCACTTCGCTCATATTGGCAGCTTCCGCAAGCTGCTTGGTGGTCGCACCAGCATAGCCGCGCTCCATTATCGTTTGTAATGCCGCCAGGTAAACTTGTTCATCTTCAATAATTTTTGGCATCATTCCCTCATTTTAAGGACATTTTGCTTATAATCTTAGCATAAGTAAGTATTGACTTACAATAAAAATCTGTATATTCTTATTGCAAGTGTTTACTAACTAAAGAGTT
>JAGRDI010000061.1 GCA_020432765.1 Anaerolineales bacterium
CACCACTTCACCGTTAGCTGCAGATTCATATAAAGCCAACAAAGTCCGCATATGATTACGTGTTTCTGCCAGTGTTAAATAAGTGGGTTTGCCCTCTAAAATCGCCGCATGCATGTCTTCGATTTCCCCCAGATATAACTCTTTCTCAGGCACAACAATTTCTTCGGCCGCGCTATCGAGCGGATAAAACAAAAGTTTGCGTTCAGGGCCGTTTTGTCCAATAAACGGCCGTGTTAATTCTAAACGGCCTTCTGTCCCCCAAATTTCAATAGACGTATGGAAAGGCGCGGCAAACGACCCTGTGATTTGAGCTATGCGATTGCCACTGTAATGTAGCATGCCATTGAAAACCACATCCACTCCGCTCTCGTTGACGAATTGATCACCCATAACCCATTCTGGCGCTGATCCCATCACATATTGCGCAAAGCTGAGCGGATAACAACCCACATCCCACAAGCAGCCACCGCCCCACTCCGGCACCATCCGTACATTCTGCATATCGGTAAGTTTAAAGCTAAACGCGCCGCGCACTACACGAATGTCGCCTAAACGGCCGTTACGTACCATCTCGCCCACAATTTTAGTCTGGGGATGATGCCGATACATAAATGCTTCCATGATAACCATGCCAGTTTCTTGGGCAGCATCCGTTACCGCATCCATCTCGTCCATCGTCAAAACAAACGGCTTTTCACACAATACATGTTTGCCCGCTTGCATCGCTTTAATCGACCATTCCGCGTGCAAATGATTCGGCAGACCAATATAGACCGCATCCACAGCATCAGAGGCTAACAGGGCCTCGTAACTGCCAAACGCCAACGGGATACCCCATTCTAGGGCATATGCATCAGCAGACGCTTGACTACGACTGGCCACAGCGGCCAACTCTCCACGCTCTTCAGCCCGGATCGGCGGGATCAATTTCTGATTAATATTCGCAGTCGATAACAATCCCCAACGTACTTTTTGCATTTTGATTCCTTTATTATTGCATCAACTCTGCGCTCACAAGCAGATCATGAATCCGATTAAATTCTTCCATCTCAGCTTGCGAAATCTCACCAGACGCTAGCAGTTGATTTAACATTTTATTTTCGCGTATGTTCATATTACCACGCATCTGCCCATCCGGCGTTAATTGATCCATCGCAGAATGTACTTTGTTGAATGTATCGGCTTCAGCTTGGGTGATTAGATTTTGGGAAACGGCCGTTGCCAACATCATCGTACGCATTTGCAATTCACCATCAGGATCATAACGCATGCCACCCATACCACGCCCAGGCATAACTGTACCTGCACCTAAAGCACGCACATAATTGATCACATCCCAACGGGCATCTTCTGCAAGTACATTTTTCCAGGCCGGCATCGCCGATGAAAACGGTTCAGCAGCACCGCCATCACTGATGCGCCAGAAAAGGTAATCATCGCCCAACATCTGGCTCGTATGCGCGACAGCAGCCGGCGCCGGATCAAAGCCTTTAGCAGCGACACCATCACCCATGCCGCCATCGCCATGACAAACCGCACAATGTGCTGCATAAATTTCGGCCCCACGTGCCAAAGATTCCTCATCACTACCCGGATTAACCACACTTACATATGTCTCGGGAACTGTCGCATGGTGTCGTGCCATCATTCCGCCGCTTCTCCCCATTCCCTGCCCTATACCACCCATTTGATTCTGCGCCGGTTCCTGGGAAACTGGGGTTATAGTCTCTGAAGAGTCATCGGTTTGCGCTAACCCTAATTCGACACTACCATCATTTACTTGGCTCTGTTGATTGGATGCACAGGCAGCCAACGAGAGCAATATAAACATTAAAAAAACATATTTCCTCATTTCAACCCTCAAATGTTGCTGTAAATAGCATACAACAAAAACACGGATAGAAATAAACACAGCATGCTAAAACCCGTGTTCTATTCTATCCGTGTCGATTAATAATTTTAGATCACCCGTGGTTACAGCTTCACTCGCCTTAAGCGTAACGAGTTGCTAACGACGCTAATACTTGAAAAAGCCATCGCGGCGGCGGCAAAAATCGGGTGCAATTGGCGCAAAAAATCGGGTGCCCAGATAAAAGGGGCTAAAATGCCCGCAGCAATTGGAATCAAAGCCACGTTATAACCAAACGCCCAACCCAAATTTTGTTTGATATTGCGCATCGTCGCTTTGGACAAATGAATCGCCTGCGCTACCGAACGCAAATCACCACGCATGAGAGTAAGATCGGCCGTTTCCATCGCAACATCAGTGCCCGTTCCAATCGCCATACCCACATCTGCCTGTGCTAACGCCGGGGCATCGTTAATACCATCCCCGACCATGCCGACAATGTGGCTTTCGCCTTGTAATTCGGATACATAAGAGGCTTTGTCACCTGGCAGCACTTCAGCAAACACACGTTCAACACCGACCTCTTGGGCAATCGTCTGCGCCGTGGCCTGGTTATCACCAGTCATCATCACGACCATCAAACCCTGAGCGTGCATTTCCTGGACAGCCTCACGTGAACTGGCTTTAATTGTATCTGCAACGCCAATAATCGCGCTTGCCTGACCATCAACGGCCAGCCACATCGCGGTTTTGGCCTCTTTTTGCAGTTGATTTGCTTTGTTTTCTAGCCCATTCAAAATTACATCATGCTGCTGCATCAAGCGTTTGTTACCCAATAAAATATTACGGCCGTTTACCTGTGCCGCGATACCATGACCGGCAAAACTCTCAAACGCTTGCGGCTCACTCAAAATCAGTCCCTGTTCATTAGCCGCCTGCACAATCGCCGCGCCCAGGGGATGTTCAGACCCTTTCTCCGCCGAAGCTGCCAATTGGAGAATTACGGATTGCGGAGTTTGGCGTGCGGAATCTGCAATCAAGACATCTGTGACCGCCGGTTCACCTTTGGTGATAGTGCCGGTTTTGTCCAAGATGACGGCGTCCAACTTTTGGGCTCGTTCGAGCGCGGCGCTGTCTTTGAATAAAATGCCGTATTCGGCTCCTTTACCCATGCCTACCATGATTGAGGTGGGTGTCGCCAAGCCCATTGCACACGGACATGCGATGACAAGTACGGCCGTTAAGCGTGTCAACGCCACAACAAAATCACCAGTTGACACATACCAAATCACAAAGGTTAGCAGCGCCACGCCAATCACAAAAGGCACGAAATATGCAGCTACACGATCAACAACGCGTTGAATTGGCGCTTTACTGCCTTGCGCTTGTTCAACCATCTTAATGATTTGGGCCAGGGCTGTTTCCTTGCCAACACGGGTGGCTTCAAATGTCAACAAGCCTTGTTTGTTAATCGTTGCGCCAATCAGTTCATCGCCAACCGTTTTGCTGACCGGTAAACTTTCACCGGTGATCATGCTTTCGTCGATGGCAGAACGGCCGTTAACCACAACCCCATCTACCGGCACCTTTTCACCCGGCCGCACAATGACTAAATCACCAACAACCACTTCAGCAATAGGCACATCCAACTCGGTTCCAGCACGTACTACACGAGCATTTTTGGCTTGCATTCCTATTAACTTTTTGATTGCCTCGCTCGTTTGTCCTTTGGCACGCACTTCTAACAATTTACCCAAGACGATTAACGTGATAATCACCGCAGAGGTTTCAAAATAAACATGCATGCCCAGTGCCAAAGAGCCAAGCGTCAGCGCAATTAATACAGCAACGCTGTAGAAATAGGCGACCGACGACCCCATTGCCACCAACACATCCATATTGGCGCTGCCGTTGCGCAAACTTTTATACGCACCGACGTAATAATCCCAACCCACATAAAACTGAACGGGTGTCGCCAAGGCAAAAAAGAGCCAGTTGACCCAAAGCGCATGTGACCACATGCCTAACAAACCAAGATCACGCCCCATGCTCAACAAGAACAAAGGTACAGAGAAAATCACCCCAACCAGGAAGCGTTTTTTCTGATGCTGCAATTCCGCTGCACGCGCCGCCGCTTCAGCATCATCCACATCTTCATCTCCAGCAACTTCGACCACATCATAGCCAGCTTTGCGCACTGCCGCGACGAGATCACCCCGCGTGGCAACACCACTTGCGTATGTCACGCTTGCTTTTTCATTGGCGTAATTTACGGAAGCGTCCAATACACCCGCTGTTTTTTTGAGGCGGCGTTCAATCGTATTGGCACAATTGGCACAGGTCATGCCCATAAGGGGTAATTCGGTCGTTGCCGTGGGCACTTTGTAGCCGGCACGTTCGATTCGTCCGATTACCTGTACGGTTGCATCCTTGGTGCTGATCACTGCGGGATCATAAGTAAATGTCACTTTTTCGCTGGCATAATTAACATTCGCGCCAGTGACACCTTCAACTTTCTTGGAATTGCGCTCAACGGCCGTTACACAATTGGCACAAGTCATGCCTAAAACTGGCAGCGTGATTTGCTCTTCTGCTGACATAATTATTCCGGGCTACAGCGAATTAGGGAAAGAACGAATTGAAAAAAATTCATTCCTCTCTAGATTCGTTGTAGCCATCGCCTCTAATTAATCTGAATCAACTGTTCTGGCGGATAATTGATCTCTTGTAACAATGCTTCAATTTGCCCCCAGGTAGCCGGCGCATCCCATGCCACTGTCACTTGTTTGCTATCTTTATCCGCCTTGACACTGCTAACACCGGCCAACTCGCCTACTTCCATCTCAACGGTATGGGTACAATGTCCACAACTGATATTGGGTACAACAAAGGTTTTACTTTCCATTTCGATCTCCTGTAAATCTCACCACAGAGATCACAGAGGACACAAAGAAAATCTCTGTACGCTCCATAACCTCTACGGTTTCGTATTTCATTTCCCAGTCATTTCAAAAACACTGGTGATTTCTTGTAACATTTTCTCGCGTTCTTCCGGATCATCACCCCGAATTGCAGTCGTAACACAGGTGTGCAGATGATTGTCGAGCATCATACTGCTGACCTTGTTGAGGGCAGCCTGTACAGCTTGAATTTGCCGAATCACATCAATGCAATACGCTTCCTCATCTACCATGCGGCCAATGCCTTTAATGTGTCCACTGGCACTTGCTAACCGTTGTACCACTGCTTTTTTAGTTGATGCATCCATTATCGTTCACGATCCTTACTGCTTATCCGTTTATTGCTTAGGGTTTGTAATAACCGCTTTAGCGGTCTGGACAACTAAGGCGTTACCACAAACTTATTTGCGGACGCTTACCTTTCAATTATCCCACCCCCTGTGGGAGGGGGTAAGTATATCAATATTTTATAACGAAAAAATAGTTTGTCAAGATTCTTGTAACGGGTCTTTAACCGATCAACTTATATGTGCTTGGGGATTTGTGTGCCGCGAGTCATCTCAAATACCTGATCTATTGACGTCAACCCCATCTGCCGGTGGGAAATAATGATTGTGGTGCGCTTTTGCATAAAATCCGCCAACGCCTTCATTACCTTCTGCTCTGTCAATGCGTCTAGGTTGGCAGTGACTTCATCCAAAACCAAAATCGGCGCAGCCTTCAAAATCACTCGAGCAATACTCAAGCGCTGGCGTTCACCCCCACTTAACTTGAGTCCGTTTTCACCCACTTGTGTATCATACCCATGCGGCAGCGAAGCAATAAATGGTTGTACTTGCGCCACTTCACAAGCCGTCTTCAATTCCTCATCTGTAGCATCCCCTTTCGCCAGCAAGAGGTTGTCCCGAATGGTGCCATTAAACAGATGGATTTGCTGCGAAGCCACGCCAATGAGCTTTCTCCAATCATCTGGATGAAAGGTATGCGCATCTTTACCGCCAATCAATATTTGCCCCGCTTGCACTTCCCAAAAGCGCAGCAGCACATTCACGATGGTTGATTTACCAGTTCCGCTCATTCCGGAAATGAACAGTTTTCCTCCAGCCGGAATGCTGAAACTTACGTCGTCCAATACCAGCGGTTCATTTGGTGCATAACGAAACGAGACGTGGCGGAATTCCAGGCTGTTGTCGGCTGGCACTTCGACAGGCTCAGTGACCGATTCGACAACGGCCGTTTTTGTATCAATCAGTTCAAACAGCCGCCGTGCCGCTGCCTGACTCGTCTCTAACTGCTGCAAAGCTGTGCCCAACGGCTGCACAGCTTCAAAGCTAACAATGGCGGTCAACGGCAGCAGAGCCAAGAATACGCCTTCAATTTGCCCGTTTGTCACCAACGGAATTGCTGCAATGAGTACCGTTAGCCCAGCCAAGGTTGCCAGCAGCACTGCCAGTGCATTGCTAAGACCGCGCCACACCGCCAAACGCATATGGGCACTTTCTAATTCATCACTCAGCCGTAGGGTACGTGATTGATAAAGAGTCATCTGATCAAAAGCCAGCAAATCGGCCATGCCTTGAATCTCATCGGTAACGGCCGTATTGAGTTGAGAGCGTCTGGCAACCATTTGCGTGGCACTCGGCTTGCTCAAAGTGCGTGTCAGCAAAGGCAGCAACAAACCTGTCAGGAACAGAAAGCCAACCAATACCAACCCCAACAGCCAATCAAACGCACCTAATATCACAAAAGACAGCCCCGTAATCAGCGCCGCTGCCACAGGTGGAACGATCACGCGCACATAAAATTGGTCTAAGGTTTCAATATCAGTCACAATGCGAGTCAGCAGATCGCCGCTGTGATAACCTTGTAGACGAGCGGGGGCCAATGGTTCTACGGCCGTATAAAACCAAACGCGCAGCCGGGTCAAAACACGGAAGGTCATGCGATGGGTGAAATACCGCTCTGCATACCTTAGAGCCGCACGCGCAATGGCAAAGCCACGCACAAATGTCACCGCTACGGCCAAGTCAGCAAAACCGGTCACTAATGCCGCTTTAGAAATGAGATAAGCCGACATGGCCATCAGTCCCACACTCGCGCCCATAGTGGCAAATGAAAGCAAAACTGCCAGTGCCACCCACCAACGAAAAGGCAGCATCAACTTCAAGAGGCGGCTAAAGGTACTCATAAGAAACCGCCTTCGTGAGCTGCCCACAACTGCTGATACGCACCATGTTCCTCGGCCAGAAGCTGCGGGCTGCCCATCTGCAGCACGCGCCCGCCATCCATCAACACCACCACATCTGCAGACGCCACCAACTTCAGCCGATGGGCGATGATGAGGACGGTACGATTTTGCATCAAGCGCTGTAAGGCTGCTTGCAGCAGCGCTTCATTTTCTGCATCCAAGTGAGAACTGATTTCATCCAAGATGAGTAAAGGGGCATCTTTCAAGAAGGCACGGGCAATCGCCAACCGCTGCCGCTGACCGCCACTCAAACGTACACCTTGCTCACCAACGGCCGTTTCATACCCTCGTGGCAGTTGTTCAATAAATTCATGGGCACGCGCATCACACGCTGCTGTCATCAATTCTGCAAATGTCGCTTCTGGTCGCGCCAGCCGCAAATTATCAGCAATCGTGCCCTGAAACAGATGTGGCTGCTGCGGCACCCAGGCCACTTGCGCCCGCCAGGCGCTCAATTCCAAATCAGTCAGCAACACACCACCTACACGGATAGTTCCCTGCGCCGGCTCGACAAAACGGAGCAGCAGATTGGCGACTGTCGTTTTCCCCGCTCCCGTTGGCCCCACTAACGCCACCGTCTGCCCCGGTTCAATCGTCAGATTAAAGCCATTTAACGCCAACCGTTCACCAGCGTCATAGGTCACATGCACATCATCAAAACTGAGGTCAAAGGGGTGAGCCGGGATAGACCTGTCAGGTCTTTTGAGACCTGACAGGTCTGGAACGGTCGTATCCAAAATAGCAAAAACACGTTCCGCCGCTGCTTTCCCCGCTGTGCCTGCATGGTATTTCATGGCTAACTGGCGTAACGGCAGAAAAAATTCTGGCGTCAACAGCAATACAGTCAACGCTGTTTCAAAAGGCAAGATGCCAGCCATGAGGCGCAAACTGACCTCAATGGCTACCAACGCTGTCGCCGCTGTCGCCCCCCATTCCAACACCAACGACGTTTGGAAAGCAGTACGCAGCACATCCATCGTGCTGTTGCCGTAGTGGTCGCTAATCGTCTCCACCATCTGCGCCTGTTCCTGACTGCGGCCAAACATTTTCAACGTGGGTAAGCCTTGCAGCATGTCTAAGAAGTGGGCACTCATCCAGGACATTTCGTTAAAGCGCCGCGCTGTCAATTCACGGGTTTGGCCGCCAATCAGCGCCAGCAGCAGCACTAAAATAGGTCCAGTAAAGATCAAAATGGGCAATGTCCATGGATCAAGAAAGAAGATGACAAGAAAGACCAAAGCTGGCCCCAGCCCTGCCATGATTTTGGCGACTTCATATTGGGTGATGTATTCGTCGAGGTCTTCAATGCCGGCAACGGCCGTATGCACCAATTCCCCGGCTCGTTCCCCCCGTGTATATGTTGGCCCCAGTGCTGCCAAGTTTGCCATCACCCGCCCACGCAGTTCTCGCTTCACTTGATTAGCACTAACCTGAGCCAGCAAATCACTGCCCCACATCAATCCCATGCGTACCAACATCAAGCCCAATGCCCAGGCCAGCCACGGCAG
>JAGRDI010000062.1:0-8699 GCA_020432765.1 Anaerolineales bacterium
AAGACGAGATTGTCACTGCAACATTCAGTCTAAATGAATATACGCTGAACGTTGATGTTGTCAATAATGGGGCTGCGCCACAAGGTACAGTGTCCATTTCTCCGGAACAGGATGTCTATCTACATGATGAAGAGGTCACGCTAACGGCTAATGTGCCTGCTGGTTGGGAATTCATGGGCTGGAGTGGTGATGTAAGCCCTGCCGAAGAGAATCTAAATCCGTTGACACTAACAATGGTCGCTGACCGTGATATTACGGCGACTTTTACCAGTATTCACGAGGTCACGCTCGATATCGTGTCGCGTGGTGATGGCGGCGTTGGTGGCAGCGCAACAATTACGCCTGAACAAACTACCTATGAATATGGCGATGAAATTACACTGTCGGCAACACCGACAAGCGGATGGGCTTTCAAACAGTGGGAAGGAACTGATCTTACGCCTGCGCAGGCAGAACTGCCACTTGTTACGTTTGAGGTAACGGCCGATATGGATATAACAGCCGTATTTGCTAAATATGTTCCTCGCCCAGGAGTAACCATCGAAGGCAGTGGAACAGTTGAATTTGATCCGGACGAAATTGTTTATCTGTGGGGCGATACGCTTGTATTAACGGCCGTACCCGATACCAATTGGTATTTCTCCCATTGGGAAGGGGATATTACAGGCAACATCTCCGCAAATCCAAAAGGAATAACGCTAAGTGGCAGCAATAACGTCAAAGCTGTATTTACAGATACACCACCAACACGCTACAACTATTTGCCTGTCATTCAAAGTAATTGATTAAAATACCGGGTTTCTTGACTTGAACTTCTTGAATCCCGCTTTTAACCGGCTTCCCGAAAACTTTGTTTTTGGGAAGCCGGTTAAGGATTAAACTATGAAAATGTATAAAGTAGTTCCGCTTGTATCTCTACTCCTATTAATGGTTTTTATCATCAGTTCCCATCCGACCCAAGTCGCTGCCAATTTGATAGATGAAAGCGACGCGCCAGCGGCTCAACCACAGCCCACACCCGATTGGTCGCGTGTGGCCAAGCCGCCATTAGTTGGTGGGGGACCTGTGCAAACCCCTCTGATCTTCACAGATGACTCACAGAATCCACGCCTAAATAATGCAGAGCCGTCTTTGGTCGGCCCCACGATTAACGTCTGGTATGGTACGGATCAGAAATTTGGCCACCTTGGTGATGCTCAAAAATGGGTTAATATTTTGGGAAATGTATCGACCGCATCTGCCGTTACTTCGTTAACCTATGCGGTCAATGGCAATAACCCCAGCCCTTTGACTGTTGGCCCTGATGGGCTGCGTTTGGCTGATCAAGGGGATTTCATTATCGAAATCGATTACACGGATTTGGTGATTGGTAATAATGTGGTTGTTATCATGGCCAGCGATGCGAGTGGTCAATCGCAAAAGACAGTCAATGTGAATTATCAACCACATAATGGGCCTTGGGACAATCCTTATGTTATTGATTGGACAACTTCACCCAATATTCAAGACCACGTTCAAGTTGTTGATGGTCAATGGGCGGTTGATGATTTTTGGGGTTCGCTGCACCCATTAACTTTTGATTATGATCGTCTTGTCGCGATTGGTGATATGTCCTGGTCGGATTATGAAATCACCGTGCCCGTGACTGTATATGGCATTGATGACAGCGGCTTTGAAGGTGTCAGCAGTGGGCCAGGCATTGGTATTCTAACACGCTGGACTGGACATTTTGATGTTGGTGCGCAGCCGCGTACCGGTTGGCAAAACCTGGGCGCTTTAGGGTGGTTCCGCTGGTCTACTCCAGAAACCTCTGGTGCTGAACTGCGCGGGTATGGTGGTGAATGGATTCAAACTGATCCTGAAAAGCAGCTTGTCTTCGAGCAGCCATATTATTTCAAGATGAAAGTTCAATCTAATCCCGGCTTAACGGCAACACATTCCTTCAAGATGTGGCCGCTGGACGAGGCAGAACCTGCGGGCTGGGATTTGCAAGGGCTGGGTTTCTCAGGTGAACCGCAAAGCGGATCGATTTTGTTGGTTGCCCATCATGTCGATGTGGTTTTTGGGGATGTGACGGTCAATATCAATTCAACAAAACCACAACCACAATTGTCGCTCAGCACCGTAGGCGAAGGTCAGATTCAAGTTTCTCCGCAAGCAGCAGGGGGCGTTTATCGTTTTGCTGAGGATGTGGAATTAACGGCCGTTGCCGCTGAAGGTTATGAATTTGCAGGATGGGTTGGTGACTTGGGTGGCTCTGTTAACCCGGCCACAATCACCATGTTTGGTGATAGAGAGATAACGGCCGTCTTCGTTAGCCCAAACCAGGTGCTGCCTAAAACCGACAAGTTCAACCGCTGTGAATTAGGCAGTGATTGGAATTTTGTCAATCCCCTTGGCGACGGCTCATATACCATGACTGGCTACCAGGCAGCGATCACGGTGCCAACAGGACCAGCACATGATATCTGGGTGGGTGGTAATAATTCTGCACGACTGATGCAGCCGGCGCAGGATGTTGATTTTGAGATTGAGACTAAAATTGATTCTTCGGTGGACGTCAATGCCCAGTTACAAGGGTTACTAGTCGAAAAAGATACGGTGAACTTTTTGCGCTTCGACGTCTTTCGTGATCAAGATGGCACACATTTATTTGCTGCCAGTTTTAACTTCAATACACCGACAGCACAAGGTAATATACTGATCGACGACATAACTGACAGCATTTACCTGCGTGTTAAGCGTGAAGGCGATACCTGGACACAAACCTATTCTTACGACGGTGAGACCTGGTTACCGGGTAATACATTCGACTATGCACTGCCGGTAACGGCCGTTGGTATTTTCGCGGGTAATGCAGGCGCCAATCCAGCGCATACCGCCGCTTTTGATTATTTCCTCAACGATGCCGATCCGATTGATCTCACAGACGATCCTATCACCCTCACAACAGAAATTGTGGGCGAAGGCTCGGTGGTCGCTAATCCAGACCTGCCAGCCTATACTTGCGGCCAAACGGTTACGCTTACAGCCACACCGGCTGCCGAGTGGCTCTTTAATAATTGGGGCGGTGCCGCCAGTGGAACCAATCCGGTCACAACGGTAGATACAGATACGTTTGAAACCATCGTTAGGGCAAACTTCAGGCCAGAAGTTTCGCCAGATTACACACTGGATGTGAATATTATCAGTAATGGCAGCGGCGTCGGCGGGACTGTCACCCAAGCCCCAGATCAGGAATTCTACCAATGGGGTGATGAAGTTTTGTTGACTGCCGTCCCCAACTCGGGCTGGACCTTTGATGGTTGGAGCGGTGGCATTATCAGTACCACGAATCCGATTCCATTGACAATCATGCAGAATGAAGTCGTTTCAGCTACGTTCTCGCAGCAGCTTTATACCATCGATGTCTCTGTGAGTGCTGGTAATGGTGACTATACCCTTGTGCCGGACAAAGAACTGTATGAATTGGGCGAAATGGTTACATTGACAGCCAATCCAGATGCTGGCTGGACGTTTACTGGCTGGGATGGTGATGTGCCCAATGGCACAAATGGCAATAATCCGCTTACCTTTGAGGTTACACAAGACCATGAGATTTCTGTACAATTTACTAAAGAGCCATATTTGTTGAATGCTTTACCGAATGATCCAGAAGGTGGTGTGGTTATAAAAGACCCTGCACAAGACGTTTATTATTATGGGGATGTGGTTGAGTTAACGGCCGTTCCTAATGATGGTTGGTTCTTTTTTGAGTGGAGTGGTGATGTTTCCGGTACGAATCCGGTAACTGAAATCACAATTCAAGGTGACCAGAACGTTGTAGCAACCTTTAGAAATCAAAACGAAGCATACAAACTAGCTTTACCGATTATCAGACATTAATAAATTAAAGTCGCAGAGGGCATGGAGAAAATTCTGTGCCCTCTGTGTCCTCTGTAGTGAAAATTTTAAGGAGTATCTAAATGAAAGTAGGCATATTGGCTGGTGGGCTAGGAACACGTCTGTCTGAGGAAACCGTTGAAAAACCAAAACCGATGGTAGACATTGGCGGCAAACCCATACTTTGGCATATCATGAAACTTTATTCTGCATATGGCTTTAACGATTTCGCAATTGGACTTGGTTACAAAGGTGAAGTTATCAAGCGGTATATGGTGGACTATATTTCTTTGAGCAGTGATCTCACTGTGGATTTTCGTAATGGCAAAGTGACCCAACACAATGATTCAACCCCGGATTGGAGTGTAGAACTAATTGATACCGGCCTTTTGACCATGACTGGTGGTCGGATTAAACGTTTAATTCCCTATATGGGCAACGAAACCTTTATGATGACCTGGGGTGATGGTGTTTCTACAATTGATTTGAATGCTTTGGTTGCATTCCATAAATCACATGGCAAGTTGGCCACATTAACGGCCGTTCGCCCCCCTGCACGCTTTGGACATTTGGGCTTTAACGGCCAACACAATGAACACGGTGCTCAAATTGTACGCTTTGATGAGAAACCGCAAGCTGCCGAGGGTTGGATCAACGGCGCATTCTTCGTTTTAGAGCCAGAGGTATATGATTACATCGAAGGTGACGAAACCATGTTCGAGCGTGAACCCCTGGAACGTTTGGCTGCCGAAGGACAACTTATGGCCTACAAACACGAGGGATTCTGGCAATGTATGGATACATTACGGGATAAACGTTTGCTGGATTCGTTGTGGGATTCAGGCGAGGCCCCCTGGAAGCTGTGGGATTAAGTTGATTCTTAAGTCCCAACAGTTAGATTAAACAATAGATAGCTAAAGATGTCAATCCTGCCTTCGCAGGAATGAACTGAATAGTTACCAATAAAAATTGTTTTAAAAAATTTACAGCAGGAGTTACACAAATGCGCGTTTTAGTTACAGGTCATAATGGATATGTAGGTTCAATCATGGTACCAATGCTGCTCGAAGCAGGCCATGAAGTGGTTGGTATGGATACCAATTTATATGTAGGCTCTACTTTTGGTGAAGCTCCTCCTTCACCTGATATTGTTGAATATAACAAAGACATTCGAGATATTGAAGCAGCAGATTTAGAAGGATTTGAGGCGATCATTCATCTTGCGGGTTTATCAAATGATCCATTAGGTGATTTGAACCCTGATTTGACTTATGAAATCAACCATCGAGCATCTGTTCGGTTGGCAGCTTTAGCAAAGGAAGTTGGGGTACAGCGGTTTATCTTTTCCTCATCGTGCAGCAATTATGGTGCTGGTGTTGAGGATTATTTAGATGAAACCTCGGCGTTTAATCCGGTAACACCATACGGCCGTTCTAAGGTTATGGTGGAGCAAGACGTATCAAAAATGGCTGATGATAATTTTAGCCCCACTTTTTTGCGCAGTGGAACTGCTTATGGCATGTCTCCACGCTTGCGTTTTGATTTAGTGCTAAACAATTTAGCCGCGTGGGCCTATACCACAGGAACAGTTTTGCTAAAAAGCGATGGCACCCCCTGGCGTCCCATTGTGCATATCCAAGACATGTCACGCGCTTTTCTGGCCGTTTTGGAAGCTCCACGAGAAAAAGTACATAACGAAGCATTCAATGTGGGTCGTTCTACTGAAAATTATCAGATTCGAGAAATCGCTACCATCGTAGCCGAAACCATCCCCGGCAGTAAAGTTGAATATGCGGCCAATGCAAAAGATGCCAAAAAAGATTTTAACGTTGGCGCCGATAAACGTGACTACCGCGTAAATTGCGACAAAATTGCTGAGACATTGCCTAATTACCAACCTCAATGGACGGCTCGAAAAGGGGCTCAAGAGCTTTATGAAGCGTATAAGCGAGTTGATTTACAGCCCAACGAATATGAAGGCCCGCGTTATCGTCGCCTCAAACACATCAAATCTTTAATGGAATCTGGTCAATTGGACGACTCTTTGCGTTGGCGCGAGCCGGCCTTAGCCTAAAATGCAACTACTCAGGTTTCCCCCGCTCGTGGCCGGTCTCCTGACCGTGCCACAACAGACACGGCCTTGAGCCTGAGTAGTTACCCTAAAATAAAAACCCCTTAGAAAACTACGTTAAAAACCGCAAACTTTTACTGAGCATAGTCGAAGTTGAGCGCAAAGAACATTGAGGAATAAGTTGAGAGCCTCTGTGCTCTTTGTGTCTTTGTGGTTTTATTGTTTATCAAAAGAGTAATATTATGTCAATATACAAAGATGAAACCACCTGTCGTTCATGTGGTTCACAAAACTTAGAAGAAATCCTGGCTTTTGGCGTGACACCGCTGGCAGATCGTCTGTTAACGGCCGTTCAACTCAGCCAGCCCGAATTAAAAGCTCCCTTAACATTGGTGTTTTGCCAGGATTGCGCCCTCGCGCAAATCCGCGAAACTGTCGATCCTGAAATCCTTTTCTATGCCGAATACCCCTACTTTTCCTCCGTATCGCCCGCTTTGCTGCGTCATTTCGGCGGCAGCGCGCAAGACATCATGGCCGAGCGTACGCTGAATGAGAACAGCCTGGTAATAGAAGCTGCCAGCAATGATGGGTATATGCTGCGCAATTTTGCTGAAAACAACATCCCTGTCTTAGGTATCGATCCGGCCAAAGCGCCAGCTGCGGCTGCACAAGAAAGCGGTATTCCTACGATGATCGATTTTTTTGGCAGCGAACTGGCCGCAAAGCTGCGTGCTGAAGGCAAAGTGGCCGATGTCTTCCTGGCTAATAATGTATTGGCGCATGTACCTGACCTCAATGGCTTTGTTACTGGCATCAAAACGATTCTCAAAGATGATGGCGTGGCGGTGATTGAAGCTCCATACGTTGTCGATTTGGTGGATCATTGCGAATTCGATACTATTTACCACCAACACCTTTGTTACTACTCCGTGACCGCATTGGATAGACTTTTCAAACGGCACGGCTTGTATTTGAATGCGGTTAAACGTGTGTCGATTCATGGTGGTTCGTTACGTCTGTTTGTTGAGCCATTCGAGGCTCCACAAGCGTCGGTATTAGAGCTTTTAGAACAAGAGAAGGCACGTAAAGTCGATCAAATTGATTATTACCAAGACTTTGCGGGCAATGTACGCCATGTCAAACATGCATTGTTAGCCATTTTGCACGATCTAAAAGCCAAAGATCATTCGATTGCAGGGTATGGTGCAGCGGCGAAAGCGACAACCCTGTTGGCTTACTGCGGTATTGATCAGGAGTTGGTTGATTATGTGGTTGACTTGAATCCTTACAAACACGGCCGTTTCATGGGTGGTAATCATTTCGAGATTTTCCCCACAGATAAATTGGTCGCAGATCAGCCAGATTATGTACTTTTATTGGCCTGGAATTTCGCTAAAGAGATTATGAGCCAACAAGAGACTTACCGGGAAAATGGCGGTCAATTTGTCATCCCCATCCCGCAACCTCGGATTGCTTCATGAACGATAATCTAGTATGTCCCAATTGCGACACTGCCGGTATGCAGCCGTTTTACGCAGTGGACAATGTACCCGTGCACAGTGTGCTGTTGATGCACAGCCGCGAACAAGCGTTGACCTACCCAACAGGCAAGATTACCTTGGCTGCCTGTGAGCAGTGTGGCTTCATTTCTAATGTCGATTTCGATGCTTCCTTGCATGAATATTCTTTACAATATGAAGCTACCCAGGCCTACTCGCCAACCTTCAACAAGTTCCATCGCAATCTGGCGCAGCGCCTAATCGACACCTATGATTTACACAATAAAGAAGTGATCGAAATTGGCTGTGGTATGGGTGAATTTTTGATTATGTTGTGTGAGCTGGGTCCCAATCGCGGCGTTGGCTTTGACCCGGCTTATGATCCTGACCGTATTCAAAGCCCGGTGAAAGAACGCATTGAGTTTGTGCAGGATTTTTATTCTGAGAAATATACGTCGTATGATGGTGACTTCATCGTTTGTAAAATGACATTGGAGCATATCCCAGATACGGCCGTATTCCTGCAAACCGTGCGGCGTTCAATTGGCGATCGCTTTGAGTCCATCGTCTTCTTCCAAATTCCCAATGGTTCTTACGTGATGCGTGATGTTGCCTTTTGGGATGTTTATTATGAGCATTGTTCCTACTTTAACCTTGGCTCGCTCTCTTATCTGTTTGAGACCAATGGCTTTGAAGTATTGAATTTGGCGTCGGAATATGACGATCAATACATCATGGTTGAGGCACGGCCGTTACCACAAGATAAACAACATCAAGAACCCACCGCCAAGACCAAAGCGCTCATTGCCGATTTGAAAGCGGATGTGGCTTACTTCAAAGCACAGTATCCGCTACGCCGCCAAAATTGGCTTACAAAATTAGCCGAGATAAGAGCAAATGGGCAGAAAGCGGTCATTTGGGGTGGGGGTTCGAAGGGCGTGGCTTTTTTGACGGGTCTGGGTGTGCAAGATGAAATCGGGTATGCCGTCGATATCAATCCGCTTAAACACGGCACTTTTATGGCTGGCACCGGCCATGAAATCGTCGGGCCGGAATTCTTGCGCAGCTACCAACCGGATGTGGTGATTGTGATGAATCCGATCTACTGCGCGGAAATCCAACGTGATTTAGAGCGTTTGGGCCTATCGGCCGAGATGTTGACGGTTGATTTGCAGCCAGTGGCACAAAGAATATAAACATCCCATTATTTCCATAAGGGCAATATGACCGAAGACGGAGGACAAACA
>JAGRDI010000062.1:8812-24838 GCA_020432765.1 Anaerolineales bacterium
CTGATGACGCTGCCCCCACATTGAATGCTTCCACAAGATAGAAATAATTGACAGCGGCATCCCCAATATGGTTTGGGTCAACATAGCTGCTAACAGTGCCCGGCAGGGTGTCGAGTTGGGTTGCACCCGCATCTTCTGGAGAAAAATAAGATGTGGTGCTGCGCCAGGGCACATAGCCGGCATTGTTGATATGGGTTGTCCAACTGAGTTCAACATCCAGGGGATTGCTATCAATGGCGATATCTAGATCGGGCGCAACGGCCGTTTCTTCCACCCATTCTTCTAAGCTGACCCGATCAAAGCCAAACCCAGTCCCGCTGGTTGCATTCGGCAGCCAAAAACGGAAACGGCCGTTGTTGGCCGGAGTAACGGAAGCATTGGTTGTGAATATGATTTCATACGTTTGCCAACCAGGTGTGAGTGTGACAGCATCATCCAAGCCATAATTTTCGTAGGGGGAAACATGGTTGAGCAGTTCAACTTCAATGGACTGTGTATTGCTGGCAAAGGCATCAAATTGCAGTACGTAAGTTGTGTTCGCCTTCAAGCTGATACCATGTTGGTACAATTGTGTATTGCTGCCGGGCAAACTGATGTTAACCAGACCCGCTAAATCACAATGTGAAGACGGTGTTCCCACAGAAAAAGTGCCGCTGCCGTTTGTGTAAAAGGACCAATTCGCCACACCCTCTTCAAAACTATGATTGGCAATTAAGTTGCCGCTAGATGGCAAACAGGCATTAGGATCCGGCGTAGGGGTTGACGTGGGTGTGGGTGTTGGTGTCCAATCAGGATCGGGGGTGGCGGTAGCCGTGGGCGTCGGCGTCGGGTCAGGGGGATTAGTACTCGCACAACCCGACGATAGATTTTCATACAGCAAGACTTGGTTGTGATTCCAACCAATTGAAATGATATCAAGATCGCCGTCGTTATCAATATCAACCGTTTGTGCGCCATCATGATGTTCATCGCCAGTATATACTGTATATGCCTGCCAGGTGCTGCCGATGACGTCTGTGTTTTCAAAAACCAACATTTTGGCTGTTTCTGGATTTGCATAATTGTGTTCACCAACGATGACATCAAAATCGTTATCACCATCCATATCAGCAACATCCACACTCATGGGACCGACGACATTGGCAATAATATGTTCGTTCCAAAGCCCTGTTGGATCGAGCGGCTGTTCGTACCAGGCAAGTTTGCCGGGCATGTTAACCGCCTCATACCCAACCACGGCATCGACACGGCCGTCGCCGTTCATATCCGCCAACTTATTGCGATCGGGGCTGTCTGTCGTGTTAAATAGTGTGAAAGCCGTCCAGGGACCAGAACTTTGTGCGCCTGGTAAGGCTTCGTTGCGCAGCCAGATTGTACCTAACAATAAATCTTCGTCACCGTCGCGGTCAATGTCAGCCGTACTCAAATCTTCATATTGGGTTGTGGTGGAGATTTCGTGCCACGTCCAGGTATTGTTTACCGGATCGGCGGGCAGTGTGAGCATCTGTGTCCCTTGTGTTGAGTTATGCCATGAAAGTCCTACCTGAGTGGTCGCTCCGGGTTGAAATGCAGCTGTGGCCACACCTTGCAAGAAATCTCCTGAACCATCACTGATATTGGTCAGAATAGTGAAATTACCTGAGCCGTCATTTTGCGCCCAGACAAAACTGCTGTTCCATTCAGAACCTTCACCCTGCGTGCCCAAGATGTCGATGTCACCGTCTCCATCAAAATCATATAATGCAGCCACATTATTTAAGGGTGCGCCAATTGGTTGCCGAATCCAACTGCCGCCGGGTGTCCCTGGATTTTGATACCACCAGCCGCCGCTGACCACATCGGCCAGATCATCACCATTTAAATCAGCGGGGAGTACGAAAATGGCACGCAACGGCCGTTCTGCATCAATAACATGACGCTGCCACTGGTCAAGCTCAATAGCACAAGTTAATTCATTGATCCAAATATCGACACGCGGTGTGTCCCAATTATATGGTTTGCCGAGGATGTCTACGTCTCCATCACCATCCAAATCTCCCAAACGAGATTCATGGTTGCCGAAACCGCTCGCTGTTTCACTGGGACTGAAATTGCCACTGCCATCTCCATACAAAATCCATAATCCGGCATCTGGATTGCCGCCGTCGAGGCGCATTTCGGCTACAAAAATGTCCAGATTGCCATCCAAATCAACATCTTCAATCTGGAGAGAATGTCCATGATCAATGAAAAACAAATCGTGGCTGACCCAACTGCTGCCATTCCACTCATACCATTTCAGAGTTCCAGATGCGTCCCCAGGTACAAAAACGACTTCAGGTGTGCCATCTGCGATTAATTGCCCAGCCGCAGCGCGTGTGAAGCGTTGAGTGTCATCAATGATATGGACAGTGTAATTTGTGCCGTTTGTGTGCTCAAACCAACGACCACCGCCGACGATGTCGATCTTGTTATCCCCATTCATGTCTGCCTGGCTAAAACCTTCCAATTCTGGCGAACCGCTCCAACTGAAAATGGGCGTGTATGTCCAGGGCTGTGTTGTTTTGGGGTCAGCGGGTATTTCAGCCAGGAACAGCGTGGCGGCACCCTGATTCCAAAATACAAGTTCGGTCTGGTTATCTCCATCAAAGTCGCCGAACATTTGATCATGGTGTTTGGCTGCACCGCTGTTTTTTATCAGGCGGCGTGTCCAATTGGTGTTGGGTTCATATGTCGGATAGGGGTTTTCCCACCACCAAACTTGATTTGAACTACTGTCGCCACCCATCACGATGTCTAGATCGCCGTCGTCGTCGATGTCATAGTAGGCACCGCCGGCCTCGATTTGCAGCGGCTGGTTGTCAATAACGTATTTTTGCCAGCCAGTCGGTGTGTGTTGATACCAAACAAGTGAGGGGCCAGGAGGCTGACGGATGCCAATCACAAAATCTTGTACGCCATCTTTATCAATGTCCAAAATCAGGCTGGCGGTTTGTTGTGTGCTGCTGCTCGGTGGGGGCAAGTCGCCATTGGCAGATGAGAGGTGGGACCATGTGCTGGGTTCGGGATTGTTGTTTTGGATGGCAACGGCCGTTTCCTGAGCAATGCCGCGTGGCTCCATACAGCTTGTCGCGCTGACAGCGAGTGCAAGGCTGAAAAGAACAAGCAGCAATTTCATGAAATTGTGCATAAATTACCTGCTATGTGTTTTTGAATGGCTAAGGAATGTAATTCTCCCACCCTGAAAAAGTCTCCCCTGGGGCCACAACAACAACGGTAAAGCGCATATTGAGCGGATACCAATCCGCCGGGTCTTCTCCATTCCAATTCCAATTGTTGTAATCACTGACCGCTAAACCGGCACTGTTTTTGATTGGGGCACCATACCTGTCACGCGGATTAACCCAATCGATGTCGCTGCCATTCAACTTCCACATATCTACTACGTTTTGTGTCCAAGTTTCCACCGTGCCGGCCTGGCCCAGGATCGTTTTTTCAAAACTGCAATTTTCAAGCGTATTGTTATATTGCCAGACGCAAAGTTGAACACGCATATCATGTGGCATTGGTATGCTGAAAATTTCGACGCGATGATGCAGTGTGCCTTGGGCAAAATTGGGTGGAATGGTCCAATCGCCATTGGCTGAGACCATAGGCGGATTGTCCCAGGGAAAACCATGATGCCACCATTCTACCGGCTCGTTCCAGTCAAACATAAGTAACTCTGTGGGCAAACCAGGCTCTTCGGTTGCGGTCGGTGATGGTGTCGCCGTTGATGTTGGCGATGCCGTCGCTGTGGGTGTGGATGTTTGCGTAGGTGTAGGTGATGGCAGTTCATCACCGAGAAGATAGGCCGACCAACCCCGCCATTGAGTCACGGCCGATGTTTGTCCCGCCGTCGCTTTTGCCCGTACTGTGTAATACGCGCTGCCGGAACCATAAATCACATTGTTATCGGTGTAGGTGGCATCTGCATTTCCCTCTGGGGCTGGCACAGCTGCCAACAATTGACTGCCGTCGTCGTTGGGTTGGAAGTAGGGTTGTGTGCTGCGCCAAACTTCATAGACTGGCACTGTGATCGGATTTGAATCAATGTCGGAGGTGACTTGTGGCCAGGTGAGGTTAACATCGCTCCCGTTTTGGGTGATGTTGACAGTGGGTGCTAACGGGGGAATGAGGTTGGGTTGAACTTCGGCCGTTCCTGGTGTAACCAGCAGATCGAAATAAGCGCCACGTACAATGGGAGCCATGGCAGCATAACTTGTGTGCTCAGCAAAACCAATGGTGAAACGGTTAGGTGTTGTGTTTAGATAGCGCGTGCCGCCTTCACGACCAAAACCAAAAACGGTCATTAAATCGTCTGGGTACACACCATCATTATACGGAAAATAGCCATCGACGAAATTGTCTTCTTCGTGATGGCTGAGATATAAGGAACGGCCTACTGTTGGATCGGCAAAATAAAGCCATTCTTCATTGGTTATATCGACATTACGGCTATCTTGGAGCAAGGATGTTGTGCCGTCTGACCATGTAATAAAGTCTGATGTTGGTTCAAATGTGCCGCCAGGCACACCTTCATATTGAAAATAATAGGTGCTGTTTGCGGTCAACATACTATTACGAGCGTAGCCAGGAAAAAACTCCCACACGGTTTCCCAGTTGTTATTGTCGGCTGAAGAGAATACAGTTACTTTGAGCGGTCCCGTGTTGACAATATTGCTGCTTGCGGTTGTTGTACCAGGATGAAAGTAGCCACCATCAGTAGGATGCACGGGATTCGGGATGCCGCGAAAAGTTCCGCCGGTTCCAGGTTTGCTGTTGTAATTGATCCAATCATTGCCGTCTAAATCGATCATACTGGCGAGTGCACCGCCTTGGGTATGGTAGAAGTAGCTGCCAACGGCCGTTTCAATTTGATAACTGTCAAACCCTGCATCTAACACGCCAGTTGTTAAGGTGACTTGTGGGGTGACAACGATTGGGGTAAATGGGCCATTGGCGGCGATATCGAAGTAGACATGGTAGATGCGTGCTGCGGAGTTTGCGCTGTTGCCCGTCAGCATAAAGATTAATGTACCGGCTGCGTTGGTTGATGGATCGAAATTGGCAGCGGCATCAAATTGGAAGGGAACGGCCGTGTCAATGACCAGCCCGTTGTTATCGACTTCTACAACTCGTAAGGAATCCTCAGCAAACGCACCATTGCTGCCAAGAGCGGTTAACAGTGTGGTGAAGTTAAGCGCAACTTCAACCGGTTTTTCGCTGCGTGCATACCCATTTGCAGCCACCGAAATCGGCAAACGGAAATGAATATCTGCGTCAAACCAGGGATCAAAAGTCGGTTCTGCGTTGACGGCCGTTAACATTAAAGATTCGACTTGTTGAGATATTGTATTTTGTTTACTTGTAGCTGATCGTGGCCCGTTACTTGCTTGTGTGTAACCCACAGCAAAAATAAAAATGAAAATTAATAGAAAAAAGGATTGTTTAACAATTGATTTCATTATCTGAATTCCTGATGATCGTGTCCATGTATGCTGTGTAAAAGTGTGGACGGATAGTTTTTAGAGGTTAAGATCGATAACTTACGGTTAATGTTAAAATCCACCAATATTTATAAAGGATTAGCTTAATGTTATTAGTAAGCCAAACCCTTTATTAAACACCTATAGAATGGTCAACATAAGTGACTAATAGTATAAAATATATACTTTTCCAGTTGATGGTTGCCTCATCATTCACAAATATTAAAGAAGCGTCCACATCTAAATTAGGAAAAAAGACGCTTCCGCAAAGCAACATTCGATCCCAATCGCCAAGTTAATTACGCATGTTGCCAAATGGCTCTTTGTAATTTGATGAGGCAAATCATATCGACCTGAAAGTATGAAAGCGAGGAAAACGATTAATGACCACAGAAAGTTCATTTGCATGCCCAGTTTGCAACACCCCCAACATGCAAGTTTTTGTTTCTATTCCCCAAGTACCGGTGCATGCCAATTTATTATGGTCTGCACGTGACGATGCGCTAAACGCTGCCAAAGGGGATATTGAGTTGGGGTATTGTCATCATTGCGGACATATGTATAACGTTGCCTTCGATCCGGCGACCATGCAATATACGCAAGCCTATGAAAATTCCTTGCACTTTTCACCCCGCTTTCAAGCTTATGCAGAAGCGTTGGCGCAAGGATTAATTGATCGGTACGATTTGCGGCATAAAGAGATTGTAGAGACAGGGTCTGGGCAAGGAGATTTCTTGCGTTTGTTATGTGACCTGGGTGACAATCGGGGGTGGGGATTTGATTCGGCTTATGTTCCTTCGCAAGCTGACATGGAAGACGAACGACTAACTTTTGTGCAAGGTTTTGATTGGTGGAACAGTATTGAGCAAGTTCCAGATATGTTTTATACGCGCCATGTCTTAGAACATATCGAAACACCACAACCATTTGTGCAGGTGATTCGCGAAAAAATTGGGGAGAGGCCAGATACGCTTGTCTTTTTTGAGATGCCCAATATGGCTTACACGCTGCGTGCCTTAGCGATTTGGGACATTATCTATGAACATTGTTCCTATTACACTGCCCATTCATTAGCTTGCCTGTTTGAGCGTACTGGGTTTAAGGTTTTGCGTACAGATGAAACCTATGCGGGCCAATTCTTGACTATTGAAGCATATCCAACTGCAATGGAGGCTGCGGTTAGTGATTGCGGTACGGCCGTAGACCTATCCCTGATTTCTGAGCAGGTTGATGCCTTTGCTGTTGAGTTCAATCAAAAAGTAACTGAGTGGCAGAATCGCCTGACCGTCTGGCAGCGCGAGGGCAAAAAGGTTGTCGCTTGGGGAGCGGGCTCTAAGGGTGTTTCCTTCCTCAACATTCTCAAGACACAGGATCAAATCGAATACATCATCGATATTAATCCGCGTAAAGAAGGTAAATTTGTCGTGGGCAGCGGCCAGCAAATCGTGCCGCCCACATTCTTAGCGGATTACCAACCGGACATAGTGATCCTGATGAATCCGATTTATAAGGATGAAATTCGTGGAATGATGGCGGAAATGGGCGTAACGGCCGAATACTTTGTGGCCTGATGTTCAAGCCTCCAGCATGTCAGCTTAACCACTGATGGGCTGAAATGCTGCCTGGTTGAGCGCCCCTAACGATAGGATTGCGCGACAGCATTGCGTAAATCGACGTAAATGGGGTGCAGGCAAGTGATGATCTCTGCCATGCGCAGCCCCACCTTCGCTTGGTAAGCTGAGGTCAACTTCTCATTTGGGTAAACCTCATAAATCTTTGTCCAGCCACGATCCCACATTTCGGCTTCAATAGAGGGGCCTAAAACATCTTTGATTTCAAATAAGTGGCGACGGAACCCATTTAGCAGGAAGCGGTTTAGATTACGATCCCTTGCCTCACAGTGGAAACCTAATTCCCAACCTGGCCGATACTTGGCGGAGGAAACCTCATAGTGGAGTCTAGGCTCTCCATAATGTAGTTGAGTTAGCCAACGATATGGCTGGTGAACCTTAATCCCTTGCAGTGGTTTTGGCAAGTGAGGTGTCACTAACTCGGGGAGTGTTTTGAGAAACTTGGTTTGGGAGAGTATGACCATTGTTAGCCGCTATCATATCATCACTTTAGTGACTGATCAAAGGTATCATAATCAAGTCGGCTCAAGCAGTTTTATGATAGGTTACGTCTACGAAATTGCTGAGTAAAAATCTAATCGTCCATTACAACACGCCGGCTATCAATCTTGCGGGTCAACTGCAAAGCCGTAGCGCCGGTTCAAACTGCATTGGTTTTTTTCGTTTACTATTGAACCTGGAAGCCAGGTACAAACAAACAAGGGAGAACACAGAGTTATAGTGGGTTTAACTCAAATTCTTTGTGACCTCTGTATGCTCTGTGGTGAAATTTCCAAACACCAACAGCACTTAATCTTTTTCCTCTAAAATCCCGCACGTCACAAGCTCTTCCAAGATTTGATCAACAATCTCATCCACGTTCTGGATGTCAGTTTCAACCACCAGTTCAGCGTTTTCTGGTTCCTCATAAGGCGATGAGACGCCGGTGAAGTCGTCGATTTCACCGGCCAGTGCCTTGGCATACAACCCTTTGGTGTCGCGGCGTTTAACCACATCGAGGTCACATTTGACGTAGATTTCCAGAAAACGGCCGTTCCCCACCAAACCCCGCGCAAAACGACGATCAGCTGCAAAAGGCGAAATAAAACTGGCCAATACAATATGCCCATGCGCATAGGCCAGTCGCGCTACCTCAGCCGCACGGCGGATATTTTCCTGGCGATCAGCACTGCTAAACCCCAAATCCCCATTCAAACCATGCCGCAAATTATCGCCATCCAAAAACATCGTGCGTATCCCCTCCGCAAAGAGACGCTGCTCTAACTTCTTGGCAATCGTCGACTTACCAGACCCTGACAAACCCGTAAACCACAAAATCGCGGCCTTATGCCCATTGCGGCTCTCACGATCGGCCAGGCTAATGCCTTCTTGTTCCCAGACCACATCACGCGATTTGGGACGCGCTGCCACGACATCTACCTCGCCAGCTAACAAATCATCTAAATCACGCGATTGCCCGCGAATCATACCCGCAGCAACTGTGTTGTTGGTCGCTGGGTCAATTAAAATGAAACTGCCTGTGGTACGGTTAATTTGGTAACGATCATAATAAAGCGGTTGGGTGGTGGTTAGCTGCACACGGCCGATCTCATTCAAAACCAATGTATCCGCCGCTTCACGATGCATCGTATCCACATCAATTTTGTAATTCAGTTCAGCTACAAAACCTTTGACTAAACGGGTCGTGTGCTGCACCCAATAGGAACCTTGCGGTTTAAGCGGTTCGGCACTCATCCAACAGAGTGTGGCATCAACGCGGTTGCTTTTTTGTGGCAAGTTGCGCTTGCGCACAAGCATATCGCCACGGCTGATGTCGATTTCGTCTTCTAAAGTCAAAACAACTGCATCACCAACATTGGCTTGTTTTTGCTCACCTACGGCCGTTACAATCGAAGCCACTTTACTGGGCAAACCAGAAGGAAAAATGAGTACCTCTTCACCTACAGCCACACGGCCTGAAGCGACCTGCCCGGCATATCCGCGGAAGTTTTGGTTCGGGCGAATCACATATTGCACCGGATAGCGAAAATCAACATTATTCAAACTAGCACCTACATTGACATTTTCTAAATGATGTAACAAAGTTGGCCCATCATACCAGGGCATGTTGTCCCCTTTATCGACCACATTATCGCCGCGCAGTGCTGATAGGGGAATGTATGTCACACCTTGCACATTGAGTTTGCGCGAAAACGTATTATAGTCTGCCATGATCTGCTCGTAGACAGCCTGGGAATAATCAACCAGGTCCATTTTGTTGATCGCCACTACGATATGCGGAATTTCGAGTAATGCGGCCAAAAAGCTGTGGCGCTTCGACTGGGTCAGCACCCCGTTACGCGCATCGATCAGAATGATGGCAAGTTCGGCTGTGGAAGCTCCAGTGACCATGTTACGTGTATATTGAATGTGTCCGGGCGTGTCCGCGATGATAAATTTGCGTTTGGGTGTGGCGAAATAACGATAAGCAACGTCAATCGTGATTTTTTGCTCGCGTTCGGCACGCAAACCATCAGTGACCAGCGCAAGATCGACTTCACCATCACCACGATCACGGCTGGCACGCTCGACTGCTTCGATCTGGTCTTCAAAAATAGATTTGGAATCATAGAGCAAACGGCCGATCAGTGTGCTCTTGCCGTCATCCACACTACCGGCCGTCGAAAAGCGTAAAAGTTCAATTTGGTGTTCTGTTTGATTTGTCATTTTTAAAGCTGTGACACAGAGTTACATGGAGAGTTTTGGCAGGATTTCTCCCAAAACTCCGCAGCACTCTGTGTTCCTTGTGTAACTAGAAATATCCTAACTTCTTACGATCTTCCATCGCGGCTTCGGAGCGTTTGTCATCGGCACGAGCGCCACGCTCGGTGATGCGTGCAGAGGCAACCTCATCCACAATATCGTCGATATGAGCGGCCGTTGATTCAACCGCACCAGTACAGGTCATGTCGCCAATTGTACGGAAGCGCACGGTTTTGCGTTCAACCAGCTCATCCTTCACCGGATAGACAACCTCAGAGGCGGCCAACAAAACGCCATCGCGGTTGATGATGTCACGTTCATGCGTGAAATAGAGTGCAGGCAGTTCAATGCCTTCCATTTGGATATACTGCCACACATCCAACTCGGTCCAATTGCTGATTGGGAAAACGCGGAAATTTTCGTTGAGATGTTTACGGCCGTTATACAAATTCCACAACTCTGGGCGTTGATTTTTGGGGTCCCATTGGCCAAATTCATCACGATGAGAGAAAAAACGCTCTTTGGCACGCGCTTTTTCTTCATCTCGGCGTGCGCCACCGATGGCCGCATCAACTTTGAATTCGGCCAGGGCATCGAGCAAGGTGACGGTTTGTAAACCGTTGCGGCTGGCGTAGGGACCGGTCTCTTCGACGACGCGCCCCTGGTCAATGCTGTCTTGTACATAACGCACGACAAGGCGTGCGCCAAGTTTTTCCATTAGTGCATCGCGGAAGGCCAATGTCTCAGGGAAATTGTGGCCGGTATCGACATGTAATAAGGTGAAGGGGATGGCGGCTGGATAGAATGCTTTGCGTGCCAGGTGTGCCAGGATGATGGAATCTTTGCCACCGGAGAATAATAGAAACGGCCGTTCAAACTGCGCCGCCACCTCACGCATCACATAAATCGATTCTGCTTCCAGTATTTTCAGATGATTGTATTGCATATTTGCTCTTTTTTACCATTTCGCATATTTGCGATAAATTTGTTGCTCAGTGAACAACCCTTAAGTATAACGAGTACAAATCGAATTGCATAGCATCTTTTACACCTTAATCATTGTGTATCGAACCTTGCCTAAAAAGTTGAAAACTCCGTGACAGGTCGCTGAAAGGCAAACATAGTGGTTGATATTTTTACGATTTGATAGTAGATTTCTGGTAACAATCAAAAATGGACTATTCGGTTATTCAAAAATGAAAAAATTCTTTTGGAACCAACAACAAAACCGCCTACGGGCATTCTGGCGCATTCTAATTGTCATCAGCAGCTATTTTGGTTTGTTATATTTGCTGCGTCAACTGTTTATGGGTGCTGGCGGCAATCTTGCAGACACTTCAAGAATTTCGATTACATTTGTCCACTTGGGTATCCTGCTGCTCATCTTGGCATGGGTTGCGTGGCGTATCGATAAACGTGATTTTGCTGAATATGGCCTGAACTTGTGGCGACGGGATTGGTGGATCAATTTTGGTTTTGGCGTACTTTTGGGCGGAGTGATGATAACGGCCGTTTTCCTGCTCGAATTTTTCATCGGTTGGGTACACATCATTGACACCTTTGCCAATTCGACTGATATACCCTTTGTTCTGGCCATAACACCACCAATTTTCTTCGTTTTAGCTGACATCACACTTGTCTATGTGGTATTTTTTGGTTTCTTACTTATCAACTTAGCCGAGAGTTTCCGTTTTCTTGAGACTCGTTGGGTAACTGCCATGGAAGGTCGTTCATTGAATAGCGGCCGTTTCCAATTTGCTGCTCCAAAGCTGCAGGCTTTAGGTCAGCGTTTACCTGTCCTGGCAGCCTGGGCATTTGCTACACTCTTTTTCTTGTCCTCACGCTTAGGTGATGGGGACGCCACCAAAATACTGCTTTATAATTTAATCCGTGGCAGCTTATTATTAGCGCTCCCTTTTGTCTTAACCCGCAACCTTGGTTTGACAATTGGGATTGGTCTCGGTTGGAATATAATCAGCAAGTACGTTCTAGGCTTTTCTACACGTACAATATTTTTGGATGACAGCACATCGGTATTATTGCTTAAACAAGAAGGCCCCGCCTTTTTCACTGGGGGTGTTTTAGGGCCCGAAGCCGGCATTTTGGCTATGGGGGCACTTGTCCTGGGTGGTATAATCATGCTCGCCTGGATCCGCTACCGCCACAAAAAGCACCCTCCCGCATTCAACCCCTGGATTTTCGAATATCATCCCAACCAGAGATCGGATGGGTCTTAATGACGGATGTTGCCTAAGCAGTCGTTGGCTTTAATACGGAATAATGCCGTTTAATAAGAAGCAGAGCAATGGAATCGTCACAATCAGACCCACAAAACGAGCAATGAGACGATAAATATAGTCGAGATAAAAAATCATCTTATACTCTTCCAGCGTCATTGTTGCATTCATTTTTTGGAACTCTGAGGTCTCCTGGTATTTTGTGCATTCCATCTCCCAGGCTTGCGCATGGTGCCCTACACTAGCAGCCTAATAATCCCGGTCGAATCCCATTGTCATTAGCGCCAGGGATAACGTACGCCCCGCTTTTTCCAACTTATCCGACGAGATATTCTCAAGCGTATCGGCCGCCGTACGTGATGTGGTCTGCCAGCCCTCCCAGGTTAAGAACATTACCGGCGCTTCTTGTCCACCCTGATTGCTGCCGCCTCCATCGTCATACACTGTGCCGATATCGATGGTTTCTCTGGCACGCACCGTGTCCACACCCATGCGCTGCGCTGAAGTTTCGAACAGTTCCGCTAGACGTAAACTACCTGCTGCCGAAACTTCAAGCCGCTCTCCATCACCACCACCCAAACCACGCAGCTGTACAATCGCTTCTGGCGTGTAGGTCGAAGCAAAACCGGTTTTTGCCTGTAAAAAACGGCGAATATCGGGATTAGTGACTGGTTCGCCACCATCCAAACCTTCTCCGTTGTAGGCGATAAACATGATGCTGCGTTTTGGTTCGTAGCCGCTCTCTTGCAGCAAACGGATCGTTTCCAACATCACGCCCACACCGCTGGCATTGTCGTTGGCGGCCGCATAAGCTTTGCCATCGGGACCGGGTGGTGGGCTGTCCATTTGCGCCATAATGACGACAAGCTCTGTATCCATGCAATCAGCACAGAATTCAAAACCTTCGCTGCCCGGCCAAAAACCGATCACATGGTTGACTTTCCAATATTCTTCGATCTCACCCTGCACATTCATGTTTACGTCAGTGGAGATGGGAATTTGCAGCACGTTTTCGAGGCCAAGTTCAGCGGTCTGGCGGCGTAAATTGGCTACGGTTTGGCCGCTGTTGGCTAATAAACGATCGGCCGTTTCTTCAGAAATCCACAATGATGGGGTTTCCTCCCCTGTGCGTTCGCCAGTGAATAGATTCAACTGTTGTCCCGAACGGCTTGAAAGGGTGTAGGCGTTTTTTAATTTTTCGGGATCATCGGTAACAACAAGCAGTCCGTCCTTTTCTGTTCCCGCAAGCGTGTCTGCTTCCCAATCGGAGAGCACTAAAATAATGTTATTTGAAAAATCGGTGCGATCTAACTCAGGATAACTGACACGGAAACCACGACGGTTGCCTACCGGACGACCCAAGCCTACAAAAACCAATTCTCCATCGGCAGCGCCAGCGGTTGTAGAACGGCCGGGATAGGCAGCGAAATCTTCGCCGTAGATAAGTGCCGAACCATCATCTGCGATGTTTAGTTCAGGCGTGGCTGTGAGACGTTCAAAACCATGTGAGCGTTCTTGGAAATATGTGCCGGCTTCTCCAGCCGGTTGTAAACCCAGGGTTTCAAATTGTGCAGCAATATATTGAGAGGCATCTGCCTGGCCGGATGTTCCGAGCGAACGGCCGTTCATCTCGTCCGTCGTCAATTGTTCAACATGTGCCAATGCTTGCGTACCATCAAATCCTTGGGCATAGTCACGCAAAAACGGCGTGGTGCCGCTGTTATTTTGCAGCCAAAAAATGCCTGCAATCAAGCCCAGCGTGCCTAAAATTGTATATTTATTGAAGATGCGGTTGATGACCAGACTGCCGCTGTCTACCAGACGGCGCACCCCTTCGCCAAATAAATTGAAAGCCAAAATCGCCACAAAGAAAGCCAACATCGGATACAGTGCTGTCCACGGATAAGTGCGTGCCAGATAGCGCACGTTGCTCAGCAGTGCGCCCCATTCAGGAATGTCGGAATATAAAGCGGCCGATACCCCAGGCAGTTCAATATAAGCACCACCACCAACGAAGATACTGATGAAGCCTAACTCTCCCAACAGCATCAACACCGACCCGACTTCCAGAGCAACGAGTGAGATCAAAGCCGAAAACAACTGTGGCAGCACATGGCGGCTGATAATGCGTGGCGTGCGTGCACCCAGCGCCACCGCACTTTCGATATATTCCTTGGGTCGGATGGAGATGACCTCACTGCGCACATATTGCATGATCTCGCCCCAACCGACAAAACAAAGCGCGATTACAAAAGTCGACATGCCCTGGCGAATGCCTATAGCCAAGATTAAGATCATGGCCAATATAAGAGTCGGGAAGGCGGCGATGACTTCGGATAAACCGACAATCGCTCGATCTACCCAACTACCGCTGCGCCAGCCGGCAATTGCGCCCAGCAAAACACCGACAACGACACGTGCGGCCACAGCCATAACTGCGACAGACAGGGTCATTTGCGCACCGCTGAGTACGAGACTCATCACGCCGCGACCTAAGGCATCACTGCCCCAAGGGAATTCGGCATTGGGTGCAAATGGCGGGGTGGTGATTTGTCCGTCAACCATTTGCAAGCCAATGGTTTTAAACGGATTGTTAGGCGACATGGCTGGCCCAAATAGGATGATGATAATCAACCCGATGACCAACAAGCTGCCAAACATAAAGGGTCTGTTGTTCAAGACGCGACGCCATGCACGGCCAGTACCCATATGGGCATCTAATTCTTCATTTGTATACTGTTCGCTGTGTTCGAGGGCGGCAGCGAATGGATTGGGTTCGGCCGTTTGCTTACGACGTTTGAAGCGGTTGACGATGGCATTGTTGGCGAGTAAATCGCCCACATCGTCGCGCCACGCCTTCCATACTTTTTTCCGCGAATGATGTTCATTGGCAGAGACAAATGACGGTGCATCCCATAACCGTGGATCAAATAGACGATAGCTTAGCTCCAAGATCATGTTGACCAGGATGAAGATAGCGCCAAAACAAAGTGTGAGACCCACAGTCAAGTTTGTGTCTTGCTGCGCGATACCTTTTAACAAGGTTGCGCCGACGCCTGGGATGCCAAAATATAATTCCACAACCGGCAGACTGCTGAGCGAAAAGCGTAGCGACATGCCCAACGTGGTCAAAATGGGGATGGCGGCGTTGCGCATAACATGGCCCCAGGTGACCTGGAATTTGCGCAGCCCTTTGGCGTGAGCAGTGCGTACGTAATCCTGACGCAGCACTTTACGTAGTGTCACAAATGTCATACGTGTAATTTGGGCGATGGGACGTGCAGATAGCACGAGAACGGGCAAAATCAGGTGGTTATCCCAGCCAAAGCCCCCGACCGGCAAGATGGCCTGCCCGCGAATTCGGGTCAGGGATGTAATGCCCCATTGCAGTAAAAAAGCAGCAAAGAAACTGGGTACGGAGATACCGATGATGGTGGCGATCAAAATAAAAAGGGAGCTTTCGGAACGGCTGCGAGCGGCACGCATACCCAAAAAGCCGCCAACCAAAGCAGAAAAGATCAGCGATAACCCTAACAAGGCCAGACTGCGAGGCAAGCGTTCCCTGATAACGTCTGACACCGGGATGGGAATCAGGGTGTTGCTGCCGGCAGTGGTAAGCCCCATACTGCCATGCAGCAGACGATCAATATAGAGGAAGGTTTCAGTAAAAGCTTTGGGTACGGCCGTGTCAAAGTCAGCACCACCTGCCATGTCAATGCCAAAATAACTTAGAAAAATGATAAATAATAACACCACAGCCGCATACAACAGCCGCTGGCCCAAGAATACCAATAAACTTATGAAGGTTTCCCGATGGGATGCGCTTGAATCGACGGTTTCTTCGGGAACCGGCTGCTGCATACCGGGTTGGGGAAGTTCTAATTCAGCCATAGAGGCAGTATTGTACTG
>JAGRDI010000063.1 GCA_020432765.1 Anaerolineales bacterium
ATGGACGGCCATTTCGTGCCAAATATTTCGATTGGACCGTTGATCGTCAAGGCGCTACGGCCGTTGTCCCAAAAACATCATATCCCTCTCGACGTACACCTCATGATCGAAAACCCAGATCAATACATACCTGAATTCGCAGCTGCGGGAGCCAATATCATTACCGTACACGTTGAAGCAACCAAACATTTACATCGCACCCTGCAGCTCATTCGCGAATCAGGCGTCAAACTGGGTGTGACACTCAATCCGGCAACGCCGCTGGTGGCAATAGAGGAAGTCTTGCCATTAGTCGATTTGGTACTAATTATGTCGGTTAATCCCGGTTTCGGCGGTCAATCTTATATTCCCAGCAGTACAGACAAAATCCGCCGGTTACGCCAAATGCTCGATACCATTGGTTCCAATGCGGATCTCGAAGTAGACGGTGGCATAAAAGTCAACAATGCCGCTGACATCGCTGCGGCCGGTGCCAATGTTTTGGTCGCAGGCAGTGCTGTTTTTGGTGGAGCAAACTCAATTACAGAAAACATTGTTGCATTCAAGCATGTTTTAGCCTAGATTGAGATCGTGATATATTTAGCGTCAGGAGAAAATTATTGTGACTCACCCATATGTAACACAATTAAGATTTGCACGCAGTGAGTTCTTGCGCTGCCTGGATGGTTTATCAGATGAAGATGCACGTAAACGCATTTTGCCGATGAACTGTATCAGTTGGATAATTGGTCATGTTGCCAATCAGGAGCATTTTTATTGGTGTGCGATGGGACAAAGCAAATTTGTAGCTCCAGGTTTAAATGATCTGGTCGGATTTGGTAAACCAGCGACGACACCACCTTTAGCTGAGATGTGGTCAGTATGGCATACAGTAACAGAAACGGCCGATGTCTACCTCAACACTCTCAACAGCAACGATCTGCCCAATTTCCTCGCATTCAACGGCAACCCTTCGCGCGAAAATATCGGCACAATGCTGCTGCGCAATATTTACCATTACTGGTTCCACATCGGCGAAGCCCACGCCGTGCGCCAACAGCTTGGCCATCCTGATCTGCCTCAATTTGTAGGGAGCATGGACGCCAATATGTTTTGAGATGTAAAAAAAGGACATTGATTAACGCTGATGAACACAGATAAAATGGAAAATCTGGGTTCATCGGTGTCCCACATTTTTAGGAATTCATATGCAACGGCCGTTACTGATCACCTTACCCATCGAAATCAAAACCTACGACATCGACTTTGTTAATATCGTGCATAACATGGTCTATATTCGCTGGCTAGAAGATATGCGCTTGCACCTGCTGGCCGACATTTATACGATGGCCGATATGCTGGCTGATGGTGTCAGCCCTGTCTTGACACGCACGGAAATCGATTATCGTTTGCCATTACGCTTTGGCGACAAACCAATTGGTACAATGTGGGTCAGCAAACTAAGCCGCATAAAGTGGACAATTGAAGCCAAAATCAGTGTGGGAGAGCAGCAGCACGCCGCCGCTAAACAATTCGGCTATTTCGCCAATCTCAAAACTTTGCGTCCAGTACGCATTCCATCAATCCTGCAGGAAAAATGGGCAATGGAAATTATTTAGATCGCCGCAGATTGACAAGCAACACACCGAAATCATAGACCCCCCCCAAAAAAACTCAAACCAATCCCCACCCAGGCTCGCAAACGCAGCCGCTCATGTAAAAAAGCAAGCGCCAGCAAAGCAACAAAAACAGGGACTGAAACGACGAGCATACTGGCCGTACCGGCGGGAATTTGCTGCTCACCGGCTTAAGGCCACATTGTAGAAAGTAAAACCCACAAAGCCTAAAGCCGCAATGGCGGGTAAATCTTGTTTATGTGGCAAAGGTTCGCCATTCAACAATCTTGAGTTGTAAAAAACATGGGGGGTGTAGTAACGACCTTAGCCGTGGGTACACTCCGGCACTACACCGCTAAAGCGGTTACTACAAACCAAATTATTGGACGATCTGACCACAAGACTATAGACTACATGACTAACCGACTATTCAACTAACCTCCAGGAGGAAATCATGGCTTTGCATCCGTTGGCAGGTAAACCTGCCCCCTTTGAATTACTTCCCAACATTCCGCGTTTGATGGCAGCTTATTACACACACAAACCCGATACGAACGATCTGGCCCAACGTGTTTCTTTTGGTACCTCAGGTCATCGCGGCACATCATTAAACAACAGCTTCAACGAAGACCACATATTGGCGATTTCACAGGCGATTTGTGAATATCGTACACAGCAAGGATATTCAGGGCCATTGTTTTTAGGCATGGATACGCATGCACTATCGGAGGCGGCATTGGCAACGGCCGTATCCGTTTTCGCCGCTAATAATGTGATCGTTATGATCCAAGATGGTCTTGGCTACACCCCCACCCCGGTCATTTCCCACGCGATTCTCGCCTACAATCGGGGCCGTAAAACAGGTTTGGCTGATGGCGTGGTGATTACCCCTTCACACAATCCCCCTGATGATGGCGGCTTCAAATACAATCCGCCCAGCGGTGGCCCTGCCGGGACTGAGACGACCCAAATTATCCAAGATCGGGCAAATCAAATTATCGAGGCTGGCGGGGTTCCCGTAAAACGCATGCCCTTTCAAAAAGCACTCCAAGCCGACAACACCCACGCTTACGATTATATTAAACCCTACGTTGACGACCTTAAAAATGTGGTCAATATGCAAGCCATCGCCAACGCAGGTCTAAAAATCGGTGTCGATCCGATGGGTGGTGCCGGCATTGCTTATTGGACACCCATTGCCGAAACATACGGTCTCGACCTTGAAGTGACCAATCCACATGTAGACCCCACTTTCAGCTTCATGACTGTCGACAAAGATGGCAAAATCCGTATGGACTGCTCCTCACCCTACGCCATGGCCAGTTTGATCAAACTCAAAGATCAGTTCGACATCGCGTTTGGCAATGATCCTGATTATGACCGCCACGGCATTGTCACACGCAGCAGCGGCTTGCTCAATCCCAATCATTATTTAGCGGTGGCGATTAACTATCTCTTCCAAAACCGAACGGGCTGGCGTGCAGATGCAGCTGTGGGCAAAACCCTGGTCTCCAGCTCAATGATCGACCGTGTCGCAGCCCATTTAGGACGCAAATTGGCCGAAGTGCCCGTGGGCTTCAAATGGTTTGTCGATGGTCTCGTTGATGGTTCCTACGGCTTTGGTGGTGAAGAAAGCGCTGGCGCCTCCTTTCTACGCCAAAACGGCACAGTGTGGACGACAGACAAAGACGGCATTATTATGGATTTATTGGCAGCGGAAATAACGGCCGTTACGGGGCGCGATCCCGGCAATCATTACCATGATCTAGAAGCACAATTCGGCAGCCCTGTCTACCAACGTATGGATGCACCCGCCTCACATGCTCAAAAAGCAGTATTGAAGAATTTGTCGCCGGAAATGGTAACGGCCGTGACTCTTGCCGGCGAACCCATCAAAGCCAAACTGACCAATGCTCCCGGCAACAACGCCCCCATCGGCGGCCTCAAAGTCGTTACCGAGAATGGTTGGTTTGCGGCACGGCCGTCTGGCACTGAAGAAATCTACAAAATTTATGCCGAAAGCTTCAACGGTACAGCTCATCTAACCCAAATCCAGGCAGAAGCGCAGGAAATTGTCTCAAGTGCATTTATTACCGCAGGCGTGTAACACATTACTAGGCAGAGGAGTTTGCAAAATACACACCCCTTAACAAGATAGAGCTGTCTGAAAAGTAAAAGTCGGATTATCATGACAAATATGCCACTAAAATCAATTGAACAAAAAGAAATCAGTTTTTACGGTGATGAATTAACGGCCGTGCGTGCCAGTGACGAACAAATCTATGCGTCATTACGGCATATGTGTCAAGCCCTGGATATTGATACAACTGGCCAAAGGCAGCGAATCCAACGGC
>JAGRDI010000064.1 GCA_020432765.1 Anaerolineales bacterium
CCGCCAATTGGCCAAAGCCACCCGCTACTTCAATGTTATATTCGTTTAACAATCGACCCGCGACGACCTTAGCATCGACACCATCAGGTACGCGCACAGTGGTTAGGCTGGGCAAACGCAAATCATACGGTGCATGGCATTCCAGACCCAAATCAGCGAGACCATCCCAAAAGAAGTCAGCCATAGCTTGGTGACGCGCCCAACGTGCTTCCAAACCTTCCTCAGCAACCAAACGCAAACCTTCACGCACTGCATAATTCATATTAATCGGCGCGGTATGATGATAGGAGCGGGTTGAGCCATCCCAATATTTTGCCAGCAAACTCATATCCAAATACCAACTGCGCACTGGCGTTTTGCGTGCTTCGATCTTGGCGTGTGCACGCGGGCCAAATGTCAATGGTCCTAATCCAGGCGGGCAGCTCAATCCCTTTTGTGAACAGCTATAGGCGGCATCGATATGCCATTCATCAATAAAAAGTGGCACTGTGCCCAGGCTCGTGACCGTATCAGCCAACAATAAACAATCATATTCGCGGCAGATTTGGCCAATCTCTTGCAAAGGCTGCATAACACCGGTAGACGTTTCGGCATGTACCAATGCGACCAAAACTGGATGATGGGTTTCAATGGCACTGAGGATTTCGGCTGGATCAAATGCCTCGCCCCACGGTTTTTCAATGACGCGCACATCGGCACCATAGCGCCGCGCCATCTCGGCCAGACGCTCGCCAAAGTAGCCAATCACACCTACCAAAACCACATCACCCGGTTCAACAAGATTGGCTATGGCGGCTTCCATCGCCGCACTACCGGTGCCGCTAATTGGCAGCGTGAATTGGTTGTCAGTTTGCCATGCATAACGCAGCAGCTCTTGAACTTCATTCATCACCTGAATAAAAGTCGGGTCTAAATGCCCTACCTGGCGCATACTGATGGCTTGCAATACACGTGGATGAGCGTTTGATGGGCCAGGGCCTAATAAAATTCGCGGTGGCATATCAAGCTGCGGATAGTCCATCCGATGCACTTCATTAATAACAAAACTTTCTGAAATCATCTCTTTTCTCCTAGCTAACTATAGGGCGATTTTGTCAATCGCCTCCCGGTTTACTATATGGTCAATTCACTCAGAGATGATACCGTATTTGTGAATGATTTTACAAACAATTATCGGTTCAAACGTTTGATTGTTAGAAAAATCGCCCTGATACAAAAAACACGGCGATCAAGCTCAACAATAACAAAAACGCAATCAAAGCAAAAAGCCAGACCGACAGATATGGTTTGACCATAAGGTGTCCTTGTAATTGTTCCCATTCATGTTGGCGTGAATTGACGTGTAATCTAAATGGGATTGTTTGGCGACGGCCGATTAACGGCCGTTTCTGGGCTTCAACAAAAAAATCGACGACTCCCTTTTGTCGCGGAACAACCACCAACTGTTTGGTCGGCGCATCAAAACGCAACTTTCCATGTGGCGCACTGGCTGCGACAGTAATATCTGTAGTCACAGTCCCCTTATTCAAAAGTAATACACGGCAAACACCCTTGTTTTTTATCTGTTGTGGACGCAAATCGGCGGCGATTTGTTCTGCCAGGGAAGCCGCTGCGGATCGTTCATGGGCGATTGGCATAAACACAGGCGCTGCTGATTCAAGAGGTAATGGAGCAGCTTGTACTTTGCGTACGGCCGTTTCCAATTGCAGCGTAAAGGTTCCGATTCGTAATACCTCACCAGCACGCCAGATAAGCGGTTCACCAGGAACCAACTTCCTTCCGGCAAGCATTGTGCCATTCGTGCTGCCCACATCTTCAACCCACCAAGCGCCGTTTTTCCGTTCCAAACGTGCATGCTGGCGCGACACTTTTCCGCCGCGCAAAGCAATATCATTCTGATCGCTGCGTCCAATCACAAACTCGCGTTTATAGAGGCTGTAAAGTTCTGTGGAGCCGTCTTCACGGGTTACCAAAAGACGATCACGACCACGCACGTGCGTGTTGCCGTCCGTATCCTCTTCTTTCACAACGATCACATCTGCAGCTGGTTCCACGTTAATGATCTCAGGTAACACCATAACCATACTCACCACCTCGCTCTGACTGTCGTCGGTAAAAACGGCAACATCCTGGTCAGAAAGCATCGTGGCGGCTGCACGTAATGCATGTGCCAATTCTTCACCAGTTTGATAGCGCTCTGTGGGGCGCTTGGCCAACGCTTTGAGAATTACAGCTTCAACAGCAGATGGCAGCCCGGGTTGAATATCACGCGGTGATGGCGGTGGTTGGTTAATATGTTTTAAGACAGCATCTGAAGGTGTTTTAACTTCAAATGGAAGTTTGCCGGTGGCTAGTTGGTAAAGCACAACCCCTAATGAGTAGATATCAGAACGGCCGTCGAGCGGCAGATCCATAACTTGTTCAGGGGAGACATATGCCAATGTACCCATAAACTCACCCGATTGGGTCTGGACACCGCCTTCCAGCAATTTCGCCAGACCAAAATCGGTCATCACAGCACGTAGAGGTGGTTCATCGGGGCGTTCATCCTGCGCCTTAATGATAATATTGTCCGGTTTCACATCGCGGTGGATAACCCCCTTGCGATGCGCATAACCCAACGCTTCAGCAACCTGCGCCATCAACAAAACCGTTTCGTCCAAACGCACAATCTGATTACGCTGCGCCAATTGTTTGATGTAGGCTCCCAAGCTTAAACCCGGCACCATCTCCATGACGATATACAACAAGCCTTGTTCACGGCCAAAATGATATACCTTCACAATGGAGGGGTGATCCAGGCGTGCTGCTGCTTGTGCCTCTTGCTGGAAACGCTGCTGAAATTGGGTTTGCGCAGCAAATTGACGATGCATCACTTTCATGGCTACCGGGCGTGCTAAATTAACATCGTTTGCACGATAGACGGTACCCATGCCGCCTTCACCAATTATTTCTTCAATACGATAATGTTCGACCAATTGGCCTTTTAAGTTCATTGCCATAGTTTTTTACCCATTTATCTTAACTATTATAACGTAGAATTGGTTCCGCAATTAAGCACCTAAGCTATGTGCGTGGGGCAAACGTGGCGCAAGCGTTGTAATCGCCCTGGTTGTTGCTGAAACGCATTTGCTTATAACGCAGTGCGGCATTATAATCTTGCCGTTAAAATGCCTGTATCCAGGCGTAATATACATGTCAAGTGTCATGCAAAAAAACGACACATGACACCTGACACCAATTGTTTAAAGCCGTATGATTAATCACATAGTAAAGATAAAGGTACAACCCGATGACACAGTGCGTTTTCCTGGCGAATGTGTGCATTGTTTGCAGCCAGGAGTCAGCAGTATGGTCATACGTAAAAGAAACGGCCGTCAACTGCGTGAAGTTGATGTCCCTTTATGTGCTGCATGTCTGCAACGTTTACAGAAGCAATCCGGTGAAGAAGAACGTCTGATTAAAATTAGACGGCTGGCAACGGCCGTTACATTTTTGGCGCTAATGATTCTGGTATTGTTGGTAACGGCCGTTGGCATGGGATTGTGGTTACGCCTTTTGTTAGCCCTCCCCATCGCTGCGGGAGCTGCTTACTTGGTGTATCGAGCATTCCAGCCTACCATTCATAACGCAGCCTTAGACAGCAAAAAAGCAGTGCGTGACGCCGCCCAAATCGAGACCTTTTCCTGGCGTGCGACTACATTCACATTTACCAACGAGACGTTCGCAGAGCGTTTTACGGAACTCAATCATGAGTTGTTGATGGAGAATTAAAAAATTTTTACGTAATGCGTAAAAACACAAGCTGTCAGCATGTCAGCATGTCAGCAAATCAGTCCAAACATCGTGAACAAAACGGGCTGAAATGCTGAGATACTAAAATGCTGATTGCTAAAATTACGCAATATGAAATTTTGGAGGTTATTTTGATGAAAGTTGTTGTTTGTATTAAACAAACACCCAGTACAACCGCCGACTTTTCTGTCGCTGGCGGTAAAGTAAGCTGGGATGATCCCGGCGGCAAACCCAATGTGCTCAACCCGTGGGATGAATATGCCATAGAAGAAGGCATCCGTTTCAAGGAAAATCATGGTGCATCTGACACCGTCGCCATAACGCTGGGTGATGAATCCAGTCAAGATGCACTCAAAACCTGTTTAGCCATGGGCTGTACAGAAGCCATTCTCCTATCTGATCCAGCATTTGCCGGCTCAGATACACTTGGCACTGCACGCATTTTAGCAGCGGCAATCAAAAAAGCCGACGCACAAATCGCGCTGTTTGGCAAATCAGCTATCGATGGCGATACCGGCCAAACAGTTGTGCAAACCGCCCGCAAATTAGGCTGGACGCCGTTGACCTTCGTCTCTGAGATCAAAGAGGTCAGCGACGCTTCCATCACGGTCGAGCGCTTGAGTGATGAAGGCAAAGAAACTGTGACCGCTCCCTTACCCGTGGTGATTGGCACAGTCAAAGAACTCAACGAGCCGCGTTATCCTTCCTTCATGGGCATTCGTAAAGCCAACCGCGCCACTATTCCAGCTTGGAGTGCTGCCGATTTAGACATCGATGGTGCTTATGGCGCTGCTGCCAGCAAGGTAGATTGGTCACACGTCTATACAATGCCAGCACGCGAAGGTGAAGTCGAAATGATCACAGGCGATTCGGCTGCAGATATGGCAGAAGAACTGGTTGATAAACTATTCGAGGAGAAGGTGATATGAGCAACGTATGGGTTTATATCGAAAATCGTGATGGTGAAATCAGCACCATTAGCAAAGAAGTGTTGGGGGCAGCCCGTATGGTGGCCGATGAGTTAGGCGAGGATGTCGTTGGGCTTGTGTTTGGCGAGGATGTCGGCGCTGTTGCCGATGCTGCTTTTGACCTGGGCTGTGACGAAGTTTTAGGCGCAGATGACGCGACTTTGGGAAACGGCCGTATTGAAGCGATTGGCCCCGTTGCCGTTGCTCTGGCTCAAGAACATGAACCGGCTGTTATCCTGGCAGGTGCTTCCATTCGTGGCAGCGAGTTTGCCGCCTGGATTGCTGCCGACCTGGATGCCGGCCTGGTCTCTGACTGCATCGCCATCGAAGTGGAAGACGAAACGGTCAAAGCAACCCGTTCTGTGTATGCCGGCAAATTGTTAGCAACTGTCTTCGTGAAAACCGGCACTCAAGTTCTGACATTGCGCAGCCGTGCCTTCCCGCAAGCTGTCGCCACTGGCAACAGCGGCACTGCCGAGTGGGTTGATGTCGAAGTCAGCGAAGACGACATCCCCAGCAAAATCGTTGCTTTCGCTGAGAAAGCCGGCGGTGTTAGCCTCACCGATGCCAGCATTATCGTCAGTGGTGGTCGTGGTGTCGGTGGCCCGGATGGGTATGCACCTTTGCAAGAACTATGTGACACGTTGGGCGCAGCTTTGGGTGCTTCCCGTGCGGCCGTTGATGCCGGCTGGATCCCCTACGAACATCAGGTAGGCCAGACCGGTAAAACCGTCAGCCCCGACCTCTATATCGCCTGTGGCATCAGTGGTGCTATCCAGCACCAGGCTGGTATGCGCACCTCCAAGGTGATTGTAGCCATCAATAAAGATGCCGACGCGCCTATCTTCAAATTGGCACAGTATGGCATCGTTGGCGACCTGTTTGAGGTTGTGCCGGCGCTAACCGAAGCGTTCAAAGAGCGTATGTAGGTTTAATATTAACCAATTAGAAGCCCGTTAGTTTTTTCAAAGCTGACGGGCTTTTTTGGTTACAAAACCAATTATTCGCGCCTACGTACCATCGTCTGCAATATGCTCCTCAAGCAGGTAAAGATAACTGGGAAATTTATACGCAGAACTGGAAAACTGCGTCAAAATAGTTGAATTTCCAGCGGGTGCTGCAAACGGCCGCTAAACCCACTATATACCAAATGCATTCTAGCTCATCTCAATGAACGGCCGTTTTCGACAACAAGTTAAGCACCAACACACCACTCACTATTAACACAATCCCAATAATCCGCCAGATGTCCAACCCTTCATGCCACAACAAAACGCCCACAATCACGGTGCCGATTGTGCCAACTCCTGACCAAATCGCATATGCAACGCCAAGTGGTATTTCTTTGAGACTCAATGAAAAAACATATAATGAAATCACATACCCCACAATCATAATGACAGCGGGAAGCCACCGTGTGAATCCTTCTGATAATTTCAGCGAGGTGGTTGCTACAATTTCAAAAGCAATCGCGATAAATAACAGCAGCATAGCTGGTAATTTCATGTGATTTTCTCCAATAAAGTATGAAAGTATGCAACAAGGATGGACTGTTGGTACTGTTGCGCAGTTTTTAGAATTGGCACCTGAAGAATCTGAATATATTGCGCTTGAATCAGGTAAATCGCAAACACTATTCGGGAATTAATTTGGAGAGATAATCAACAACGGCCGTTACCTCCCCCATCCCCAACACGACATCCGCAACCGCTTGCGCCTCTGCCAGACCCAACCTCCGAATTGCTGCTTTTACCACCGGAATTGCCGGCGCACTCATGCTTAATTCGTCTAAACCTAAGCCAACCAAAACGGCCGTTGCCAGCGGATTACCCGCCAATTCACCGCACATCCCCACCCAAATGCCAGCCGCATGACCCGCATCAACCGTTTGTTTGATCAGGCGTAGAACCGCTGGCTGCAATGCTTGCACCAGTTCAGAGACCTTAGCGTTGCCACGATCAGCAGCCATCGTGTATTGAGTCAGATCATTGGTGCCAATACTGAAGAAATCAACCTCAGCAGCCAACTGGTCGGCAATTGCAACGGCCGCAGGTACCTCGATCATCATACCGATTTCCATATCAGCCGCATGAGGAATCCCAGTAGCGGCTAACTCAGCTTGAACTTCAACCAACAATGCTTTGGCGGCGCGTATTTCGCCCAAAGAGCCAACCATTGGGAACATCAATTTTAGGTTGTGCCCATAGCCAGCACGCAAAATCGCCTCTAGCTGCGGCTTGAAGATGTCGGGACGATCCAGACAAAAACGAATGCCGCGCCAACCCAGAAAAGGATTGTCTTCTTGCGCTAGACCGAGGTAAGGCAGTGGTTTGTCGCCACCCACATCCAGAGTGCGAATAATGACAGGTTTAGCGCCCATCTGTTCGGCGACTCTTTTGTAAGCACCATATTGTTCCTCCACTGTTGGGGCAGTTTCACGCCCCATGAAGAGGAATTCAGTGCGAAATAAGCCAATCCCTTCAGCCCCAAATTCTTTGACAACAGGAATATCATTGGGACTGCCAATATTGGCGGCGATTTCGATTTGGTGATCGTCACGGGTTACGGCCGTTGCTTGACTCGCAGCTTTGGCAGTGGTTTGAGCCGCCAGCCATGTTTCACGCCGCTGTTGAAAATCCACCAATTGTTCAGCATTGGTTTGTGTCCACAATTGCCCAGCCTCGCCATCAATGATCACGATTTGATTTGCCATCAACTGCCTCAAATCCGGCCCAAGACCAACCAGAGCAGGAATGCCCAACGCACGCGCCAAAATCGCGCTGTGTGAGGTCGCTCCACCCAACTCAGTACAAATACCCAAAACCCGCTGCGGATCCATTCGGGCCGTGTCTGAGGGGGTCAAATCAGCGGCAATCAGTATAGATGGTTCAGCAAAATCAAGTGCGGGCGTTTCTACATCTAATAATTGGCGTAACACGCGGTTGCCAACATCCTCGATGTCGGCTGCCCGTGCTTGCATATAAGCATCATCCAAAGTGCGATATTGGTCCGCCTGCGCCATGATGGCTTGCTGCCAGGCAGCTTCGGCATTAATTTGTTGGTCAAACAAGATAGCTTTGGCGGCTTGCAACAAGGATGGGTCTTGTAAGAAAAGTGCATGTGCCTCAAAGATGGCGGCTTCCCCTTGCCCAACTTGCTTGACAGCTTGCAAATAGAGGGCGTTTACTTCAGCTAAAGCTTTGTCAACGGCCGTTTCCAAGCGGTTCCATTCTACATCGCTATCAGCAACTTGTTTGACAACGATTTCCGGCAAATGCGGCCGATAAAGAAAAACGGGACCAATCGCAATACCGGGTGAGGCTGGAATACCAATTATCACACCTTCGCTTGCTTGCGAAACGGCCGTTACCGACACTACTTCGGTATTTGATTCTGCAAATGACTCGCCAAAATTCGCCGCAGCCAGAGTTTGTAAAGCGGTTAAGGCATCCTCCGCATCATCACCAACCGCCTTAACAACGATCACATCACCCTGGCGCACACCTAATGTCGCCACCTGGTTGATAGATTTTGCATTGGCTTGTTTATCCGCTTTATGCACCTGAATTTCAGCCGCAAACTGGTTGGCAGTGGTGACAAATTGGGCGGCTGGACGCGCATGCAATCCTTGCGGATTGGGGATAGTTAAACTAATTTCGTGTGTGGCCTTAATTGGTGGCGTTGGGGAAGAAACGGCCGTTGTTTCTTCAGGTTGAGTACCAGGCAGTTGTGCTTGTTTAGCAGTTAGTGCATTTTGTGCTTCAGCCAATACCTGATCACGCGTACCACCGACAGAAGATTGAATCGCTGCCGCCAGTGTGCCTTCGACAAGTGGCGCTGCGGACAAAACAACCTTGGACTGCTGTTCTACTGGTAAAAATTCTACAGCTATTTCGGCGCTAAGTAGAGCACTGCCTAAATCCATTAAGACCACAACACCATCATCACTATAAACCGATTCAATGGCAGCATAAACTTGCATGGCGTCGGTGCCGATTGGATTTTCTAGGTCGTCGATGCCGCCAGCGGATGCAAGCGGAACCTTTCCTTGCACCATTTGTTCTGCTAATTCATGAACTCCTGCGGCCAACCTGGCACTATGCGAAACAATAACGATTCCTACCATGATGTCACTTCTGGTATAGATGGCTACAACGGATAGGGAGTTCAACAGAAACGATTTGCAAAAAAATCACCTGGATTTTCGCGATTTTTGCTATCAGTTTGTGGAAATTCGTTCCTCACTTCATTCGTTGTAGCCATCAATTTTACAAGCTGGACAAAAAGATACTTCATTAACAAAATCCAGCATTTTTGTCGTAAGTTGTTCTGGCAAGCCGCGTTTGAACCCCGTATGCCCATTTTGACAGGCATACCAACCTATATCCAGCATGTCATATGTTACTCGCGGGGTTGAAAGATCGATGGTTTCTACCCCTGCCCGCCAGCGTGCATTTGTGATTAGGCGTTGACAACCAACGGCCGTTAACTTATTCCAATACAGACCAAAATGTGTACAATGCCGCATAAGTAAAACGGCCGTATTAATATCAGTTGGAAACGGCCGTGTCCGTGCATCATCCACAAATAATTCTAAATTAGATGGTAAAATCCCCTCAACTAAGGTTGACTGCATTTCGATGGCATACACTTTCTCTGCCTTCTCGGCCATACACCGCGCCAGCCGTAAATCACCAGCCCCAATGTCCAGGACGATATCGGTTGGCTTAATATGGTCAAGAACGGCCGTATAAACCTCCTCAGCATATGGTGACCACATCCCTTCCCAAGTTGTTAAGGAAACGCTCGTGCCAAGTACGGCCGAAGCAGACGTTATCTTGAATCCTATCTGGTCATCCACGCTACAGTTTAACCTATAAACTTCTACGTCAGCTCAGTCGAACGGTTGCCAAAGAAAACATGCGTGCCAATCCGTACTGGACATTGGCGTTTTTATTTTACCAGAGGAGACATGTCAGGTTTTATGATCAATTTGTTCACACGCTGCTCGTGGTAGAAACCTGACATGTCTAGAATTCGCCAGACTCCAGTCCGTAGCTGTAATGTCCTATTCGATAAGCAACTGCCGTGTTTCTAAATCATACAGCCCATATGCAGCGGCCACGATTTCAATCGGATGCCGTGAAGGCATTTGGGTGCCAACCTCAATCTGCCAGCGACAAGTTTCTGTATCACACGCTGTCATATGAACATCTGGTCCCTGCGCTTTTACAAAGCTGAATAAGTCTGCGCCCACATCCATTGCAATCTGATGTTTTTCCTGTTTATAACCATATGTGCCCGCACTGCCGCAGCAGCGTGCATGGCTTTCACGCAAATCCAATCCCGGAATCAAAGCCATCATATCCAGAGATGGTTTGCCAATGCGGTGGGCACGATATTGGCAAGGCGCATGATACGGCAGCACCATCTCAATGCGCCTGAAATCAGTCTTGAGATCGCCCGCTGCATGCAGTTCACGAATCCATTCAAAAATATCCCATACTGCCATTTTCAGGTCATGGGCTTCTTTACTGTGCATGTCTAACAGTTCGGGCGCTTCTTCTTTCAATGTGAGCGTACAACTGGGTGTTGTTCCGACGATTTGATAACCATCTTGCACATAACTTGAAAGTTTGTTGATGTTGTTTTGGTGATATTTTGCGGCTTCATCAAACTCGCCATTGCTCAACAAAGGCAGCCCGCAGCAATTTTGTGGGGGGACGATGACTTCGAAGCCGTTGTGTTCCAAAACGGCAACCGTCGCTTGTCCAATATAGGGTTCATAATACATCGTGCCACAGCCATGGTAATAGACCACTTTTTTTTCAGATTTCAAGCGTTGGGCTTGTGACCGTTCAAACCATTTACCAAAATTGCCATCTTTTGGCCAAGCCGGCAATTTCGCGCCACGTGCGATACCAAAAACCTTTTCGGCAGCAAAACGACTGAGTGAGTTTTGCATACCAAAATTCGCCAAACCAGGAGCGACGCCACCCATTTTGCCTAATAGTTCGTTACGTCCTAACAACTTATTACGCAAAGGAATGCCATTTTCTTTGGCAATTTGGGCGCGTGCCCGCGCATTTAGTTCAGCAATTTTCACCCCGGAAGGACAGACCTCATTACATACGCGGCAGCCAGAACAATAATCTACAGAATGATCTGGGGACATTGGTTGGCCGTTTTCGCGGAAGCGTTGTGCTTGTGGGCCGGCATATTTGGGACCAGGAAACAGATCCGTAACGGCCGCTACCGGACAATAGCTGGTGCAGATATTACATTTGATACATTCGTCCAATGATGGACCGACTGATAACCAGGAGTTTGTGTGCATAAATTCTCCTATTGACCCTTGACAATTGATCTGCCAGCAGCGATACCCGTGACAATGGCAGCGCCTTCGAGACTGCGTTCTAAAATTGGATCCGAGCCGGCTAAAATATTGCCTGCTGCCCAAAGATTCGTATAGATGACCTGACCAGACGCATCTATTGGTTGGAAATTCCGGTTAACGGTGACACCACCATGGAAAACTGGATGCCCTTCTGAACTAAAGAAACTACTATGGAACCATTGACTGCGGTCTTGTGGTGGCGTAATCGGCAAATCAAAGATCGTTTCCCAGATATGGCCGCTATGATCACTGTCAAAACCGCTGCCCAAAATGCCGCCAGTTGCCAGTAAATAGCTTTGGGCGCGTTGTCGATACGGCCGTGCACTCGTTTCACTCTCGACCCATTCTACCTGACCATCCACTGTTGAAGAGGCAATTACTTCCATGGCCGGTTCGACACGCACATTCATTTGTTGGAGTTTGTTACGTACGGCCGTATACAATCGCACACCAGGTACACTCGGTGGCAATGTCGGGATTTCAAAGAGTGGCACCTCACAAAGTTTGTTTAACTCTACCAACGCCTGCGCATGTTGGTTTAATCCCAAAATAGCCGGCAAACCAATACGTTCACCCTTTTGGGCAAAATTTTTGAGCGCCTTGCCTAATTTTACGCGACGAGCACCATCATCAAGTTCTTTTGCTAAATGTATCGTGTTGGCATCGCGCCGCGCAGTTATTAAATCAAGCGGCAAAAAAGCTGCACGCGCTGTGTAGCCCAAGCGAATGAGATTATCAGCGATTAAATGCGGGAAGAAGTCACGCATCCCTTTGAATCCAACGATCAACATCGGCTCGCTGCGCCCCAAATCGCCAGCCAACTGAGCTTGCGGTGCTAGATAAGTTGGCCGTGGTGCACCGGCAGGCGAAGGTAAAAACAAATTGTCGCCGCTGCCACTGCCGCCATAAGGGAGACCAATCTCTTTTGTAAGCGCAACAAACTCACCCAATGCAAATCTGATCCCATCTTCTGTCAACAAGGCGTAGGGATGATCTGGGTTTGAATCCCGGAGGGCAGTGATGGTTGTAAACGGCCGTTTTACCGACTGTTTCTGATTTGAATACGTATAACCGAGCAGATCGACAGTGGCTGCGCTCCAATGCATCGACCCCAGCCCTTTATTGATGACACGTACAGACAAACCCGATTTGGCCGCCGTATAGGCCGCCATTAATCCACTTAATCCTGCCCCTATGACCAATAAATCAAGCATCGGGCTCCTCCAATTATTTATGTTTCGCCGGTTCCGGTTCAAACGGGCCGGGGGTTGTGTCAAAATTGTAAAAATCTGTCACCGGACTGGCTAATTCAGCATCCGGCAAATGGTCAACATTCATTAAACTTAAGTAGATAAGCTCGTTGAGGCGTTCTTGTTTGAGTTGGCGCCCCCACAAAATGGGTGTCAAGCCCTTCCAACGCTCTTGTAAAAAGTCACGCAAAAGTAAATTGGGGTTAAATACCTCAGGAATCGTATTGACTGGTTCAGTTTGGACGGCCGTATCCACTTCGAGATTATGACCCGGCGACTGCAAATAGGCCGCATTCCACTGCGCAGCATCGCTGCTATGGTCGCTCATATCATTACGCCATGTGCCGGCCTGCATCATTTCATGCATAATGCTGACACCGCGATAGGTGCAAAAACCACCTTGACACGGCCCTTTGCCCAGCCGCACATCGCGGCGTAAATCATCTAATGTCAATGTGGGGTTGCGCTGGATCGCATTCTCAAGCATGGTGCGTGTGACAAGTTCACATTCGCAAACGAGTTCGCCTTGTTGATGATGTTCTTCGATTTCGTGCAAGCGATGGCCCAACCAGTAGTTTCCTTGTTCGGCACCGGGAACTTGGGTAGTGGCAGTGGTACACGGCCGTTGCGTGCCCAAATGCTCACAAACCTTATCCACGGTCGCTTCAGCCATCAAGCGGAAAGTTGTCCATTTACCGCCCGTAATTGTCAACAAGCCGCGAATACCTTCCCGTTCTTGATGATCCAACAAAGCAAGCTTGCGGGTTACATCACGCCCACCGCCTGTATAAGTTTCTTGAAACAACGGCCGTACACCCGTCCATGCTCGCAGTACCCGTGCCTTGCTAAACCCGGGCACAATCTTATCACCCTCGTCCAGCATCTTTTTCACTTCCCACGGCTCTATACGCAAATGTTCCGGGTCAACCACATTGATGGAAGTTGTGCCAATCACACAGACCGTATGGCTGGGAACAAGAATATCGCCGTCGGCCGGCATCTTACAGCGGTTGATCACTGTATTAACCAGCCGGTGCGCCATCGCTACCATCGTGCCCTTACTAGGCATAATGACCACTTCTGCACCTGCCATTTCAGCGATCTTTCCCGTCCAAGCACCAGCCGCATTCACGACCATATCAGCATAAATCAGCGTATCTTCGCCAGTGACAGCATTATGCACACGCGCCCCAACCACCCGCGTTTCAGGCGCATCCCCTTCCACAATTAGATCAACGACTTCGTGATAGGTGAGAATTTGTGCACCATGTTGACGCGCAGCCTGTACGGTTGCATGTGCAGCCAAAAAGCTGTCAGAACTGCCGTCCGGCACTTCAAAAACACGGCTGATACGCGGATTTAAGAGTGGTTCGCGTCGCAGCGCTTCTTTGACAGAAATGTCTTCACACGGAATACCAACCGCATTACAACCGGCCTTAAATTTATCCGGGTAATCCCCTTCGTCTTCAGGCGTGACAATGAAAAAACCGCTGGTTGCTTCAATACAATGGGCATGGGTATAACGCAAAATTTGATTCTCGGCGATGCACTCCGCTGCACCATGCGGGTCTTTCACGGCATAACGACCGCCACTATGCAGCAGTCCATGGTAACGGCCGCTTGTGCCATGTGTCAGATCACGCCGTTCAACCAGGATAACCTTAAAACCACGCAAAGCCGCATCCCAGGCAACCCCCGTTCCGGTTGCGCCGCCACCAATCACGAGTATTTCCGTTTGCATTTTGTGCATAGATACCCCACTAAAAAAAAGAGCCGACCGCCTTGTCATGATTGTGGGCGATCGGCGGGAAAATTAACAAGGAAACAGAAGATTAAATCATCTGTTTCCTGCTTTTTTTATGCAAACAATCTTATTCTACCCAATCAAACGTGCGTGTGACTGCCTTTTTCCACATCTTGTAAAGATCAGTGCTGGCATTACTGCCTTCAGTCGGTTCCCAGGTCTTGTCAATGCCCCAGTTTTCGCGCATCTCGTCGGTGTTGCTCCAGAAGCCAACAGCCAGACCAGCGGCATAGGCAGCCCCAAGTGCTGTTGTTTCAGCAACCTTCGGGCGCACAACGGGCACATCCAATACATCTGATTGGAATTGCATCAGTAGATCATTATAAACCATACCACCATCAACCTTCAACGCAGTCAATGGTACGCCAGAATCTTGATTCATGGCGTCCAACACTTCACGTGTCTGGTAAGCAGTCGCTTCAAGGGCAGCACGGGCGATATGGCCTTTTTTAACGTAACGAGTCAAGCCCACGATAGCACCACGCGCATCTGAACGCCAGTAGGGTGCAAACAAGCCAGAGAATGCAGGCACGAAGTAGACCCCACCATTGTCATCAACTTCTTTGGCATAATCTTCAACATGGGGTGCATAATCGAAGAAATCTAGATTGTCACGCAGCCATTGGATTAATGAACCGGTAATAGCGATTGATCCTTCCAATGCATAAACAGCCGGCGCATCTCCAAATTTGTAGCACAAGGTGGTCAGTAAGCCATTTTTGGATGGCACGATTTCTTCGCCCGTATTCAGAATCATGAAACAGCCAGTACCATAGGTGTTTTTGGCTTCACCCGGTGAGAAGCAAGCTTGGCCGACTGTGGCGGCTTGCTGGTCGCCTAAGTCTCCAGCAACCGGCAATTTGGCACCAAAGGGACCATCTACCTGTGTGTAACCATAAATTTCTGAGGATGAGCAAATCTTGGGTAACATGGATTTCGGGATACCCATGGTCTCACAGATGGAGTCAGACCAGTTTAGTGTTTCCAAGTTCATGAGCATGGTACGGCTGGCGTTTGTGACGTCAGTGACATGTGCGCCACCGTTGGGACCACCGGTCAAATTCCAGATGACCCAGGTGTCCATATTGCCAAAAAGGGCGTTGCCTGCATCGGCCGCTTCTTTTACAGCAGGTACATTGTCAAGCATCCAGCGTACTTTAGGGCCGGAGAAATAGGTTGCCAAGGGCAGGCCAACTTTTTCACGGAAACGATTTTGACCCACGCCGCCCTCTAACTCTTTGATCAGTTTATCTGTGCGCGTATCTTGCCAGACGATGGCGTTATAGAGGGGCTTGCCTGTAGTTTTATCCCAGACAACGGTGGTTTCGCGCTGGTTGGTGATGCCGACAGCCACAAGGTCATCCGCTGTGATGCCTGCATTTTTCATGGCACCTTTGACAACATCTTGGGTGCGTGCCCAAACTTCCATGGGATCATGTTCGACCCAACCTGGTTTGGGGAATATTTGTTCATGTTCCAATTGGTGAATGCCAATTGATTGACCACTGTGATTAAAAATCATACAACGGGTACTGGTTGTACCCTGATCGATTGCTGCTACATATTTAGCCATGTTAATAAAATCTCCTTTTCTTTTGGGGAAATAGTTTGGAAGAGCAGCCACAGCCTTCGATAAACTCAGGCTGCGCGTGAAACTCAGGCTGCGCGTGCTCTTTCTTAATTGTCTTCAACTGTTTCTAATAACGCATTGAGCATCAAGTAGGAGGATGTTGCTCCGGGATCTTGATGGCCAATGCTGCGTTCGCCAAGATAACTGGCACGTCCTTTTTTAGCTTGCAGGGGAATCGTGTCTAGCATGCCTTGTTCGGCAGCAGCGGCAGCAGCGCTTAAGGCTGTGATTGTATCGTCTCCGTTGGCAACGGCCGTTTCCAAAACATCCATCGCCGGTGACCACGCATCAAACATCGTTTTGTCGCCAAGTTGCGCACGACCACGCTGTACAATGCCATCGACACCAGCCCGCAACATTTTAACCAGGTCATCATCGTCGAGTACTTCCTTGGACGTAACGGCCATACCACTGCGCATGAAGAAGGTGCCATATAAAGGACCACTAGCACCGCCAACACTGGAAATCAATGCCATCCCTATCGCTTTAAGTATATTGCCTATATCTTTGTCGGCGACACCAGGTAAGGTCTCCTTCACCTTTTTAAAGCCGCGATCCATATTGATGCCATGGTCGGCGTCTCCAATAGGTGAATCTAGTTGTGTAAGGTATTCTTTGTTTGCATGCAACACAGCGGCTGTATTTTCTAGCCACTGCACGATTTGGTCTTTGGTTACTGTCATTTGCAAGCCCTTTTTAAGTTGCGGGTTGCAAAGGAACAGGTTTTTCTTCGCAACCCTGCCACTTTGTCCCTTGATCTTATGCTCCCCAGCGCAATCCAGGGGTATTGACGGGTGCATCCCAGAACTTCAAGATTTCTTCGTCGGCCTTGAGCAAAGTAATTGACATACCTTGCATTTCCAATGAGGTGATATAGGGGCCGATTAAGTTGCGTACAATCTTGACACCTTTAGCAGCGCAAACCTCAAACAACTTGCCATAAACCGCATACAGTTCTGAGACTGGTGTGCCGCCCATGCTGTTGACGAAGGCGATTACTTCGTCACCGGCTTCAAAGGGATTGTCGGTTAAATCGACTTCATCCCAGGTACTCTCATCACCTGCCCATTCGCGTACGGTGCGAGTATAGGCTTTGTCTTCGAGAATTTCAATGGCCATCATTTCAGTAATTTCATCAGCGGTTGCCATTTTAATGCGTTTTTGGCCGGGTTCACCATGGATACCGATACCGATTTCAATTTCGTCGTCACCTAAATCAAAGGTGGGTTTGCCAGCCGCAGGCACAATACAAGAAGTAATTGCCATGCCCATGGAACGGCCGTACATATTGACCTTACGACATAAATCAGCACATTGCTCCAGGTTGTAGCCTGCTTCAGCAGCAGCGCCAACAATCTTTTCAGCCAAAACCGTGGTGCCAACGCCGCGCCGGCCAGCCGTATACAAACTGTCTTTCACAGCCACATCATCATCAATCAAAATGCTTTGTACTTGAATGCCTTCAGCAGCGGCTAATTCGGCTGCCATCTCGAAGTTTAATACATCGCCCGTGTAATTCTTGACGATAAACAAAACACCTGCCCCTGCATTTACGGCTTTAGCACATTCGTACATTTGATCCGGCGTCGGCGAAGTAAAAACTTCACCCGGGCAGGCACCATCTAGCATGCCCATACCGACGAAACCACCATGCATGGGTTCGTGACCACTACCGCCTCCAGAGACAAGTGCAACCTTGCCCGTCACCGGTGCATCTGCACGATATACGTATTTGGGTTCAAAATTTACTTTGAGATAATCGGGATGGGCAATTGCCATGCCCTCTAATTGCTCTTTGACAACATCGTCAAGCGCATTGATAAGTTTTTTCATGTTTGTCTGACTCCTTTATTGAAGAAAAAGCTGAGTGAAAAGCAACAACAAGCAATCCTTTATTATTGCTGCGGTTAAACACACCGCCACTCAGCTTGTTTCTTTATATGTAATAGGTAAACCATTTACCTATCGGTAATCCTACTTAAAATACCAAGCTCCAAACGAGTGCACCTAACACACCGCCGATGAGTGGCATAATGACAGGAATCCAACCATAGCCCCAGTCAGAGCCACCTTTGCCAGCAATGGGCAAGAGTTGGTGCGCAATACGTGGACCAAGATCACGAGCTGGGTTGATAGCATAACCTGTCGGACCACCGAGAGATAAACCAATACCCCAAACCAACGCGCCTACTAAATAGGGTCCTAAGCCAGCAACTGGGCCATCGGTTGTGGCTGCGCCAAAAATCGCGCCAACACCGATCAAAAGTACCATTGTGCCGATGATTTCCGTTACGCTGTTCCAAACAGTGCTGCGGATAGCCGGACCTGTTGAGAAGATACCCAATTTGGCTCCTTGATCTTCTGTTCCTCCCCAATGTGCGAAGTAGGTCAACCAGACAACAATGGCACCGAAAAATGCGCCAATGACCTGTACTATCATCGTGGCAATTGCTTGTGGCGCTGTATAAGTGCCAAAGACCAGCCATTTACCGATTGTCACAGCCGGGTTGATATCCGCTTGCGGTGCTCCAGCAGATTGACAAACAAAAATACCAACCATAACAGCTATGAACCAGCCTGTTGTAATGACGATCCAACCTGAATTTTCACCTTTTGATTTTTTTAGCAGCACATTGGCGACAACGCCATCACCGAGGATGATCAAAAACATCGTTCCCAGAAATTCACCTAACAAATTATCCATGTGTCCTCTCCTTAAAAGTAATTTGGAATGCTCCAAAAGTAGATTATGTGTATGCTTGTTGTGCTTTAATATTTTAATTGTGGTACAGATTTGCAAGACGATTTGATAAATCGTCTACATCTGTTACCCAATTATTTTCGTAAAGTCCAAGCAGCATACGATAAAATAATTGTGCCCTGGTTATAGGGTATAAAACTGCTTTGAAATTGTGTGGGGTTGAAGTCGCTTTCCTTAATTCCTCAATAAGCCATCCTCCTTGCAAAAACTTTTTCTTCGTGTGTATGTATTGCTGTGCTCATTCGCCAAAAACGCATGTTCAGTCAAGGGGGAATAACAATCTGATCATGACAGGATAAATGTGGCCGCAAAATCTCCTATGCCACAATTATTGCCAGCATACATTAAGATCGAATGTTCACGATTAAAGGAGCCGATTGTGTAAATGCACTAATTGTGCGGGGGAATGATTAGGCAGCATGTACACAATTGCTAGCAATCATAACTTGTCAATTAAAGAAATCAATGAAATATTAAATTGTGTTCCAAAAAAGGACGGAATAAGTTGGCATGCGTTCCAAAAAAGAACAGATCGTGGCAGGACTGCCATGTTGTAAAGTAAAAGGTGCTGTTACTTAATCATACTGCAAGCTTCCACTATGCAGCATTATTCTTTAAATTGCCGGGGAGAAATACCGTACTGCTTCATTTTACGCCAAAGCGTGTTACGGGCAATACCTAACTGACGAGCCATTTCAGTGACTTGGCCATGATAAGCCCAGCCAGCACGCATGATGGCTTCGCGTTCGGCTTCGGCAAACGATAAGACCAGTTGAGGTTTTGGTGAGGTGTTGGTGAGGACACGGCCGTAGCGCACAACTTCGGGTAAACCGGAGACATGAATAATGCCATCTTCGCTTTGGTGCAACGCACGTTCCAAAACACCTTCTAGTTCACGCACATTACCAGGCCAGGGATAGCGTTGTAAAATCGTTAATGCTTCATCATCAATCCAGACAGCGCGCTGATCACGTCTGGTGATACGAGCCAAAAAACGTTCCGCTAACAACGGTAAATCTTCAATGCGATGACGTAAGGGTGGTATTTTGATATTAAAAACACCAAAACGGTAATAGAGATGATCGAGGAACGCGCCATCTGTAACTAACTTTTCCAGGTTTGCCGTGGTGGCGGCGATAATGCGCACATCTACGGCAATTGGCCGCATGCCAGCCAGGCGCATCACATGCCGGGTTTCAATGAGTTGTAACAAAGCTGCCTGCAGTTCTAATGATAGACTTTCAACTTGATCAAGGAGAAGTGTGCCGCCATCAGCCAATTCGAATTTACTGGGACGACCCGGTCCGGCTGAACCTTCTTCATGGCCAAGAATTTCGCCGGCCATCAATTCATGTGGGATGGCTCTGCAATTTATAGCTAAAAACGGTTTGTCGGCGCGTTTACTGTCATTGTGGATTGCTTGCGCGAGATGGTTTTTACCTACACCGCCATCACCGCGTAATAAAACGGGCGCTGTGCCACGTGCGGCAATACGTGCCTGGCGCAGAACACCACGCATGGATGCTGATTGTCCATACACATCATCAATTGTCAGGGTTGCATGGGTTCCAGTTTGTTGTTGGACAAGCTGTCTGACTTGTTCGATAGGGCGTATTAGGGCAATAAAGCCGGTCAGATTCGCATCAGCCTCAAATAATGGATGCAAGCTGATTAACGTGTGAATGAAACGGCCGTTTACCTGAAAAGCGGCCTCAACATCTTGTAATTCACGTGTGAATTCAATTGCCTCAGTCACAACCGTTGGCAAAGAAATCACCTGATTAAGCAGATGTCCGGCGACAACATTCGGATTAAAGCCCAAGATAGCGCCTGCCTGAGCATTGGCATGATTGATTTTGCCATCAGCATTCCATGCAATAACGCCTTCCGATATTGCACTCATGATACTGTTAACCTCAGTAAGCCGGTGGTTTGCCTCGGCTAAAGACCAGTTGGCCTGGAATTGATTACTAATAGCGCGTGCGGCTGTCATCACAAGACCCAAGGTATGTGAACTCGCGCGGTGTGCCGGCCCGACAATGCCTAGTACACCAATAATACGTCCACTCACATCATGTACCGGGGCAGCACTGCTTGCCAGTTGGTGATATATCTGGAAGTAATGTTCCGCTCCCACAACTTGCATAGGCATGGCCGTAACCAGAATGGTTCCAAACGCATTGGTTCCAATTTGTCCTTCAGACCAATATGTCCCCTGCCCCAGGTTAAGCGCATTTAGATAATCAACGGCCGTTGCATCGCCCACCAATGTTAAAATATGCCCCGTACCATCAGCTAACAAAATAGCGCAATTCGAACCTTCAATAAATTGATGTATATCTTCAATTACAGGCGTGCCAATAACAAGCAGATCTGCTTGAACTTTAAGTAAAGAGGACAAGGCTTGTTTACGCATCAATTGCAAGCGCGGCGTGGCACGGGCATTCAAACGTGGCAAACAACGTCGCCAGGATTGCAAAATGGCAGGATCTATATATTGTAACTGTTTGGCATCTAACTGCCCGATATCTATAAACTGCTGCCAGATATCGCTAAGTCTGTCTAAATCGATAGGATAGCTAGACGGTTGCATACCTTGCATATTACGATTGACTGCAATTTTGTCAAATAATTGTAAAATATTCATGCTGATTAAGATTAGTTGAAACTGCATTGTTTTGACGTACAATGTGAGTAAGATTAGCTAAACTAGAGTTTGTAGACATTTAAACATTTCGCCATAGAGGATTTGAGTAAAATCCATTAAAACTCTGTGTGAATTATTAACCAGTGTAATGTCAATATGGCCAAGCCTAAATGAAGTCATAATCAAAGTAGCTAAACGAGTAAAAATTTTGTGAAACTGTATGCTGCTTTTAATGCAAAACAAATGTTTGGTGGTTACAATCACACGATTCTATAATGAGTCAATGTTTTTTGATTCAAGGCATGATAGTAAAAGCTGGGAAATTGGTTACGACTATTAAAGTTTTACTTGCTTTCACTTATTGTCCCAGGAGTATTTAATTATGGAAGAACAACCCAATGGACGCCCCTCGATACCTATTTGGGTATGGATACTTGGCATATTTGCAATTATCCTAGGCGTACAACTTTGGCTAAGCGGCCGTTTAAATGGCCCAGAAAAAATCCCTCTATCAGAAGCGATGGCTGAAATTCAATCCGGTAAGGTAGAAGAAATCTCGGTAAGCGGCAACACCATGACATTAACAATGAATAATGGTGAAGAGATTTCTACAAGCATAGATTCACGCAGCACACCGGAAGAAGCGCTGGCATACTATGGGGTTACCGATGAAGTGCTGACAGAAAATAATATTGTGGTGATCAATAATGATCAATCTGCCTGGAATAATCTTTTCAGCATTATTTTCGCAGTTGGGCCGGTTCTACTCTTGATTTGGATATTTACACGCGGATTTCGCCAAATGCAAGGCGGAGGTGGCAACAGCATATTTGGCTTTGGGCGCAGTAAGGCCAAGAACCTGAATGATGCCAATCGACCCACCGTCACCTTTGATGACGTAGCCGGTGTTGAGGAAGCCAAACAAGATCTTGTCGAAGTGGTGCAGTTCTTGCGCGAACCTGAAAAATTTGTACAGGTTGGTGCGCGCATTCCCAAGGGAGTGCTCATGGTTGGCCCGCCCGGTACAGGTAAAACCTTGTTGGCGCGTGCGGTGGCTGGGGAAGCGGGTGTGCCTTTCTTCCACATTTCGGGTTCTGAATTTGTAGAAATGTTTGTGGGTGTAGGTGCAAGCCGTGTGCGTGACTTATTTGAAAAAGCCAAACAAAATGCACCTTCGATTGTATTTGTCGATGAAATTGACGCCGTGGGGCGTCAACGAGGAGCCGGTCTTGGCGGTGGTCACGATGAACGCGAACAAACGCTCAACCAAATTTTGGTTGAGATGGATGGTTTTGATAATGAAACCAATGTAATCGTCATGGCAGCAACCAACCGTGCTGACATCCTCGATCCGGCTTTGTTACGTCCAGGCCGTTTTGACCGTAAAGTTTTTGTCGATCTGCCGGATATTACAGGCCGCGAGAAGATCTTGAAGGTACATGCCCGGGGCAAACCGATTTCGAGTGAAGTTAGTTTCATGGATATGGCACGCTTGACAGCCGGTTTTTCTGGCGCTGATTTAGAAAACCTCATCAACGAAGCCGCGATTTTTGCAGCACGTCGCAATAAACGCACCATTGGCATGTTGGAATTCCAGGATGCATTTGACCGTGTTGTAATGGGGCCGGAACGTAAGAGCCGCGTGATGAGCGCTGAAGATAAGGAAACCGTTGCTTATCATGAAGCTGGTCATGCGGTTGTCAGCTTCTTTTTAACCAATACTGATCCGGTACAAAAGATTACGATTGTTCCTCGCGGCCGTGCTGGAGGCTACGTGATGCCACTGCCAGTGGATCGTTTTGTCGTTAGCCGTGAATATTTCATGGACCGCATTACGATGGCTTTAGGGGGTCGTGCATCAGAAGAAATATTCTTTGGACGTATCACGACGGGAGCTTCTAACGATTTGCAGCAAGCTACATCAATGGCCCGCTCGATGGTGATGGAGTATGGCATGTCGGATGTGTTGGGTCTGCCCACTTATGGCAATGGCTCTGGTAGTCCGTTTATGGGACGTGAGTTTGGCGGGTTTGGTGGTGGTCGTGACTACAGCGAAGAGGCTGCCCGTGAAATTGATGGCGAAGTACGCCGCATTTTAAACGAGGCTTATTCACGTTCTTTGCAACTTATCAAAGATAATCGCGATAGATTAGTGAAGTTGGCCGATTTGTTGATGAAGGTAGAAACGTTGGATCGACCTGAATTTGAAAAACTGATGAACGCGCCGATGAGTAACGGTAATGTTGTTGAAGGCACGATTATCAATGCAGAAAATATGAGTGAACCGTTGGCGGGCAAACCAGCTATGGATGCACCTGCATAATCGATTAACCATAAATTTTGAGTTATAAACCGCGGAGAACCCGGAGAACGCAGCAAAAAACTTTGTGTTTTCTATGTTTTCGGCGGTTTTTATTTTTGGAGAGAATTTGTGATGGATGGAGTGAATGGTGGGGACGAGTTGATTTTAGAGGTGGCTGGACCTGTTTTGACAGTACGTTTGAATCGACCGCAAAGTCACAATGCGATGACGCCGGCAATGATCGCACAATTAACGGCCGTTTTCCATAAACTACCGCAGCAAAAAGAGATTCGTGTGGTCATGGTGACGGGCAACGGCCGTTCCTTTTGTGCGGGTGCTGATCTCAACTATATGCGTACGGCGGCTGATTATACGTTTGATCAAAATGTGGCTGACGGCGAAGCGATTTTTGACTTGATGCGTGCTGTTGACATCTGCCCACAACCGGTTGTGGGCCGCATCAATGGGGCTGCGATTGGGGGTGGCGTTGGCTTGGTGAGCTGCTGCGACATCGCCATTGCTGCCGAACGCGCCACGTTTGCTTTCAGCGAAGTCCGTTTGGGGATTGTGCCGGCAGTCATCTCACCTTTTGTTTTAGCAAAGATTGGCGTTAGCAACGGCCGTGAATTAATTTTGACGGGCGAACGCTTCACTGCGGCTAAAGCGCATAAAATTGGCCTTGTCCAATATGTCGCTGCCGATGAAAATGAATTAGATGCAAAAGTCGCCGAACGGGTTGACCAATTATTGCTAGCTGCCCCCGGCGCACAAACTGCAGCTAAAGAGATCATTCGCACAGTTGCGTATAAACCCAAATCGACGGTGCGCGATTATACAGCCCGCCAAATTGCCGAACGCCGCGCCAGCGAGGAAGGTCGCGAAGGCATGAGTTCGTTTTTGGAAAAGCGGAAACCGGTGTGGCAAGAAAATGAGTGAAGCAGAGACGATTAAACGTGTAAAACAACCGTCTATCCGCGATAGTTTAGGAACAGATTTACGCCGTTTGGGCGTAGAACCTGGTATGACATTATTGGTGCATTCTTCCTTGAGCAAACTGGGTTGGGTAGTAGGTGGTCCGGTTGCTGTGATTCAAGCGTTGATGGATGTGTTAACCCCACAAGGCACGCTGGTGATGCCGACACATTCAACCCAAATGACCAACCCGGCTGATTGGCAAAACCCACCCATACCGCAAGAATGGCATGAAACAGTACGCACTGCGATGCCGTTGTTTGATCCGCAGCGTACGCCTACGCGCAAAATGGGCAAAATTGCGGAACTTTTTCGCACCTGGCCGAATGTGTTACGCAGCAACCACCCGCATATGTCGTTTGCCGCCTGGGGACAGCACGCAGAATTTATAACCGCCAATCACCAGTTACCTTATTCTTTGGGTGAAACTTCGCCGCTGGCGCGTGTTTATGATTTAGATGGTTATGTGCTGTTATTGGGAGTTAGTTACGATAACAACACCTCCATGCATTTGGCAGAATATCGTGCGCCCAATGCTCCATTAGAACCAAATGGTACGCCCTGGTTGGTCAACGGCCGTAAAGTGTGGCAGCCGTTTGACGATATTGCAATGCACGATGAGTTGTTTGCGCAAATTGGTATTGAGTTCGAGACAATCGAGGTTGTAAAGGTTGGTCAAGTGGGGGTAGCCGAATGCAGGTTAATGCAACAGAGAACGGCCGTTGACTTCACCCAGACCTGGTTTACAAATTGGCGCAGCCAGAAATAGTCATAATCCGATACGGAGAAAAAGAAACGCGGAAATGGGTTCTTTGGGAATAGGGTCTGCGAACAAGTTGTCAAACGGCAAGAGGTAAGCAAGCCCAACGGTCAGATAGATAAGCTGCTCCTGCTTTAGCCACAATACAGGCATTGGCGTCATTCCAAATAGCACCCGGCACCTTCATACGCATCATCCCAATTTGTTTAGCAGCACTTTCAATTGTGCCAGAGCCAATCTGATAACCTTGGTTACGAAAATAAGCATAGCGCATCCGCTGCTTGTGAGTCTCAAAATAGTTGGCTGTGGTACGTAAAATATCATGGGGGCAGGTAAGGGCAAGTAGGTCAATCGCCTCGATAACAGCATCAACATAACCCACCCACATAAGCTGCTTCATCTGGGCAACCCATGCCGATTGTTCATCTGGTGTTGTTGGCGGCTTGCCACGGGCTTCAAACTAAGAACCGATCTTGAGGTTGCGCCAACGGTGTTCTTCATCATTGCGAATATCTACTTTCGTGGCATCAATAGCCCCGTATAAACACAAGGGCGGCTTGCTTTCGCGACCTTTTTGAGCAACGTCTGTTCATTTTCTAGTTGCCATTGCTTTTCTGTTGCGTCGATAATCTGTCCCACCTTCCGTGTCGCTTTGCCCATCGCCTGGTCACTAACTGAAACTAGGGTCAAGGCTTTGAATAGTTCGCTACCAGCACGAAACGGTAACTGCACGCCTGTTATAGCAACAAGTCGAGTCAATCAATGTCATGTCGTATGTTTTTGGTTGTCTGCTCAATTGTGGTCATGTTGAAATTATCTTTAATCTCGGTTTGTATGATTTCTGCCACCATTTTGGCAATATTTGTGCTATTGTTCATATTAAGGTCATCCTGTTTTTTCTAGTTTGCAAACTATGCGGATAACAGTTGATGGCCTTTTTCAAAATTCACTGACAACTTGTTCGTACATCCCCTAAAGCCTAAAGCAATAACTATTGACAGTCACTATATCTTTTGATAACATTTCACTCGGTTTACCAAAGGGGGCGTGGTGTAGTGGTTAACACGTCGGCCTGTCAAGCCGAAGATCGCGGGTTCAAGTCCCGTCGCTCCCGCTCCGGGCACACGCAAAATCATAGCTGCGTGTGCCTTTTTTTTGTATTTCTCCACCCAATTGTTCTACTAATCCTGTCGGAGCCGTAACTACATTATCTAAAATGACTGCATAATCCCCATGCAGAGCAATTGCTATCACGTTTTGCTCATAAACAAACACACGGTCAACAATCTTTGCCAGAAGCTGTTTACGGGCTTCCTGGGGGCTACCCACCTCGTTACAGGCATCCCAATATGTTGTAAAGTTGTCCAACAAATCGGCCGCTTCCATCAATGTAATGGCCTAGTTTTTTTGGAC